>JAAYAQ010000516.1 GCA_012719295.1 Candidatus Hydrogenedentota bacterium
ACCGCGAGCGCCTGCCACGTGCCGGGTTTCGGAGAGAGCTTCATGGACGGCGTCAGCACGTTGTTGCGGCCGGCGTCCCGCAGGGTGAATGACAATTCCACCGTGCCCGCCGGGCGCTGGCCCTCAGGCGCGAAGACGTAACAGATCAGGCCGTAGCGGCCGGGTCTGGCCGGCAGCGCCTGCACGGGTCCGCCCCGTTTCACCCCCTCGCAGACCACGGCGCAGCGTCCCGAATGGGCGGCGGCATCGGACCGGGCCATGCGCCCGGCCCCGTCGCGCAGCCACCAGGACCAGCCTTCGGCTGCGGCGCCGGAACCCTCCTCGAACGACGGGTTGCGCGTGAGCAGTTCGCCGTGCTCCGCCGCCAGATCAAGCAGCATCGCGGCCTGCTCTTTCACGTGCGTGTCGGGCGCTTCCGCGGCAACCCGCGCCAGTTCGTCCCGGAGAGGGCTGTCGGGAACGTCCAGGAACCCGATGAGAGCGCCCAGGCCCGCGGCGCCCATGGCGTCGTCACCCAGGGCCGCGTATTGGGTCATTGTGAGCGGATGCCGCAGGACGGGATGGCCGGGGAAAAGCTCCAGGGCAAGCTCACGGCGTCTGGCCGCGTGCCCGAACCGCTGTTCCACTGAGGTGAGAAGGGCCACCGCCTCCTCGTGCGTGGCCGGGGGGCCCTCGAACGGCGCATCGAAATCAAACGCGTACGCCGACGCCTCGTAGTACTCGAACGCCTGCAGCAGGAGCCGCGCACGGTATTGCTGGGGTTCGGTGACCGCTTTCGCGGCGGCGGTTTCAAGCCAGTGGCGGCTCTGTTCAATATCCTCGCGCGAGATGTCGCGAAGATAACCCGGACTGTAGAAAGCCAGGTATTGCCCGTCTTTCGTGAACCAGCCGGAATCCAGCACGCGGCGCGTCCAGAAATCTTCCCAATGCGCGTAGTACTGCTTGAGATAGGGGGCGCCTTCCTCCCCAACGCAGCGCACATACCATTCATCGAGCAGCGCATCGACGTCCGCGCTGGGGTCCCACTGGAGTTTGAGGGACACGTACAGTTTGGGGCCCTCGCCCCAGTTGGGATAGGCTTCGGCATACATGGCGCGCACCCCGTTGGCGTACCCGAACCGGTAATAGTCGGCCATGCGATGAAACCACACGCGTGGAAGGCAGTACGGCGAACCGTAGATGTAGTCATACCACCCCAGCAGCGGGCTTCGGGCGTGCCAGTCCTGCGTAAGGGCCTGGCCGGTCCCACGGAGTTCAGGATCCGTCCATTTCATGCGGTCGTAGGTCATGTACGGAATCAGCCGGGGGTGAACCGAGACATGCCGGGGCGGCGCGGCGACTTCGCTGTAGGCCAGGCACCCGAACCACTTGTCCGGGAACCGCGCGAGCACGCCCTCGATCACGCGATTGGCCCAGTCGTAGTAGAGGTCGGAGTAATCGACGCGGCCGAGGAAATTCTTCTCGCCGGAGATCCGCGCCCGGCACGATTCGCATTCGCAGTAGCCGCTGCTGTCGTTCGCGCCGAGGGAATACGACGTGGCGTCGGGGTGGGTTTCGAAATAGGCGATGATGTTCTTGACCGCCTCCTCCACGATGCCCGGCGCGGTGAAACAGGGCTGCCAGTGATGGGTATCGTTGGTTGGCGGGAGGAAGCGCTGGCCGTCCTGGATCGGGAAGAACTCGGGATGGCTCGCGGTATAGGTCTCGGGCGGAAACAGGTGGAGCAGATAATGGTGAAAACTGACCCGGCCGCGCATCCGGTTGCGCCGGGCCCACGTGTCTTGCGCCTCCCCCTGCAACCCGCTGAACAGGCGTGAAAACACCGCCGGCGCCTGGCGCACCGGCTCCGCCGGAACCGACAGGCTGCGCACCGCGGGCACGTCGTCGCCATGCTCGCCCGGGAGAAGCCAGCGCACCCCCACGTACCGCTCGAGAAACTCGCAGACCCCGAATTCCGTGCCCCAATCGGTGGGGCCGGCAACGACAACCATCCGGGGGTCGGGGAACGCGATGTCGAAACCGTCCTCGTCAAGACCGGTCTGCTCGGGGGGTTGCCAGGCCGCTCCCCGGCCCACACAGATGACCGTGCCTTCCGGCGGCAGCGCGTTGACCACGGGCAACCGCGCCCCGGTGGCCCGCTCCACGTAATCCACGAGCAGCTGCGCCGCCGCCTTCACCTGCGCCGAAGCGGCCTCCTCGACGACGACCGTCGCGACCGGCTGCCCCTCGCGCACAAGGTCAACGGCCAGGGCGTGTTGACAGACCGCCGCGAAAAGACACAGAGCATACACCCAGACCGCGACACACCGTTTCGGAATTGGCATGGTGCTTCCTCTAGTTCGAGAACTCTTCGACAAACGCTTCCGCAAGCGCGGCATACCCCGCCTGCTTGAGTTGGGCCACCTGGTGCTGATCGGCCTGTTCGCGGCGGATGCGGCCGCTGATGCTCCGGCTGGACACCGGGTCCGGGACCAGCATGGCCCATTGCCCCGTGCGCACGTCGACAAGCACCAGCTTGAGGCGAATCCGCATCTCCTGCGTCTCATCCGGCACGGCGCGGCCGACGATAGGGACCCACGACACCGTCTTGGTCGCCAGGTCGTACTGCTCCGCTTCGAGGACGCCCCAGTAGCAGGCGAAGTAATCCATGCCGCCCCGCGCCGCGGCGAGCCGGAATGCGCGAGCCATATTCGTCTGGCTCTGCTCCTTGGAGACGAGCCCGGAAAACGGCGCGATCCGGTAATGCGCCGCCATGGCCGTCTGCATCGGCTCGTCCGGGAAAAGGGCGCCCGACTGCACCAGCATGACGGCGCTGCCCTCGGCTACGGCAAAGTCCGCCCGTTCCTGAAATTGCCGGGTAATCTCCTCATCGGTGATCGGCTGCGCAGGATCAACGCCGATGAGACTGAACTCGGAGATCTCACCCTGGTACAGGTCGTTGCCGCCCCACCGGCTGTACCCGGAATCGGAGATCGACCGCGTAGACATGCACCCGCCGCCCACAATCAGCGCCGCCACCGCCACCCAGCACTGCACCGAAATCGCCCGTGATTGATGTGTATCCATGGCCAGGTTCTCCTCACATGGACAGGACCGGACTCCGAACTCCGTACCATCAATACCCAATACCACCCGGGACGTTCCAGGTTTCATACGGCCGGCTGTGCCCGCACCA
>JAAYAQ010000098.1 GCA_012719295.1 Candidatus Hydrogenedentota bacterium
GACCCCTTGCATGTCAAGCAAGTACTCTAACCACCTGAGCTAACCGCCCTCTTGGAAGTGTAACTATACCAAGCGCAGCCCGGCATGTCAATCTGGATCGGGTAGATCGGCAACGGGCTCCCAGTTGGGATGATGCCGTTTGGCCCAGATGGAACTGACAATCCCGCCAAAAATCGTCCGCACGCTGTGCGGGTTGACGCACACACCCAGGTAGATGTGGCCGAGGAGCAGCAGGATCATGCCGAGGCCCGCGATGTCGTGGATGGTGTAGACCACGGATTGCATGGCGAAGCGTTGTCCGGAGCACAGGCCCATGATCAGTCCGGTGACCACCAGCACGGCCATCATCACGAGGGCCATCCAGAAGAGGATCTTCTGTCCGGCATTGAATTTCCCGGCCGGGAAATGGCCTTTGGCGCCCAGGTAGCCGCCCAGGTGCATGAGCCATTCACGGTCGCCCTTCTCGGGGAGCATCTTCCGCACCCACACCAACGTGACGGCCGCGAACGACGCCGCGGCGACGTAGCCCGCCAGCAGATGGACGTAGCGCGACAGTTTGCCGAGGAAATCGTTTTGCCCGAGAAGGAAGCTGAATCCCGTGAAGCACAGATATGTCACCGACGTCATCAGCCCGAGATGGCTGACGCGTTCGAAGGTGGTGAACCGCAGAATGTCGGGCTTGTCCTCGTTGGGACCGGTTTTGGCGCCGAACAGGGCGTAGTGGCCGACGATCACGAGCAGCACGAGGAGCACACACCACAGGGCGTAGTGTTTCAGGATGCTCTCGCGGAACGCCGCGAAGGCCAGGTCGGCGGTGACGTAGTTGAGCTTTTCGTAGTTGGGCTGGGTCACCGGCAGCGCGTCGGGCCCGTAGGGATCGACCATCGCCTCGCCGAAGAAGAGTTCGGAGGTCATCGAGTGGCATTCGGTGCAGCCGCTCGCGCCCAGCGCCTGTGCAGGGGGCACCACGCCGTGCGAAAGCGTCCACGGCAGGCGTTGCGACAGGGACGCCAGCGCGGCCATCTTCTCATCCGACGCGTCCGCCGCGGCGAGATTGACTTCCTCGACGTTGTATTTGAACATCTTCATGGGCCGGGGCGCCTCGGCGACCTGCCAGATCTGCGTGCCTTCGTCGAAGACATAGCGGAACTTGGCCAGGCCCGGCTCGCCGTCGGGAATGGCCTCGACGCCTTCCCAGGACTCGCCGAATGGCGGATCGTTGACGTCTTCGACGGTGATTTTGTAGGCGCTTGTGCCTTTGATGTAGTAAAGCTCGGGTTTGGGCAGCCGGGTCATGGTGCGCACCAGCGCCCACGCCATCGTGCCCATTTCCTGGTCGGTGTTGGCTTCGGGCCAGCCGTCGAGGTTGTCGTCGTAGATGCTCAACCGTTCGACTTCCGAGGTCGCGTACGCCCGGAACTTCTTAACCCACGCGCTCGAAAACTGTTTGGGCTCCACCGTCGAAGGATCGGGCATGGATACGGCCGGGCTGTCCAGCGGCGTGGCGGGGATGTAGTAATACTTGTACTCTTCCTGCGTGAGCAGATTCCAGGCCTCGGCCGCCTCTTTGATATACACGGGTCGAATGGTGGCGCCATCGTCGAAGGCCCAGAACGCGCCAAGCTGGTACCATTCCGACCGCAGCTTCTGCTCCCCGTCGACATCGTGGTAGGCCCATGAAACGGGCTTTTCCTTGACGTACCCCACGCGCGGCGCATTCAGCTTGCTCGGGATGATCTGCAACTTCACGCCATAGAGGCGGTAGGCCTGGCCACGGAACACGCACGACGGCTCGGCGCCTTCTTCAAGCGTCCTGGTCAGCGCCAACAGCATGAGCTTGCGCTTGTAATCGTTGTCGACCTCGTCGCCGACCACCTGCGCCACCGTGACCGCCCCCTGCTCGCGCAGGCGCTGTGCCCACGGAGTCAGGCTGCCTTTACCGTCGTCGAAATAGGTCCAGAAGGCCGCGTCATCGGACGGCACACGGAAATTCGCGGCGCGTTCGATCTCCGCCGGCGTGAGCGGAAACGCCGCCGCCCCGACTTCGTTCACGAGCGTCTTGGTCCAGAAGGCGTTAAACTGTTTGCTGGCAGCGGTCTTCTGATCGATGTCGTGGGGGAGTTTGATGTTTTTGCCGGTCAGGGTGTCGACCACCGTGGCTGCATACACCGCCGTTCGCGGGATATGGCACGAATCGCATCCCATCCGCTCGAAATGGATCGGCGGGAAGCCCGGATGGTCGTACTTCGGCGCGCCGAATTCCTCGTTCTCGTGGCATTCCTCGCACGACAGCACGCCGCCGTCCAGGTCGTCGCGCACATGCATGCTGGCCGAGTGGCCCTTGGCGAAATCGTGCCGGATGTCCCCGGAGTGGCAGTCGATACACGCCATGCCCTGCTGGGTGTGCATGTCCTGCATGTAGTTGTCGTGCCAGGTCTGCCCGCGCTTCTGCACGCCCAGCATGTGATGGCAGAACAGGCAATTGCGGTCCGAGGGGCGCCGGATGGGCAGATGCACCTTGCCGTCCGCGCCAAACATCTCCTTGTTGTAGGTCAGGCGGGGAATGTCGCCATCCTGGACCGATCCCTCGACGCCGGCAAAACCCGAGGCCTCGGTAGCGGCCCATTTGAAATTGTATTTCTTCAACTGCTGCGCCCGCAGCGAATACTCGTACGTCTCGAGATGGCAGATCAGGCAGTCGGGCCCGGCCACGCCGCTCCGGTGCCATTCCGCACCGTAGTAGTCGCCCTCAAACGCCGTCGCAATCCCCGGGTCCTGGGCCTGCACCACGTCGTAGCGGCGTCCGACCCGGTCATACTCGGCGGGCCCGCCGCCGGGATGAAACACGCCTTCGTTCTGAATCCATTCGAAGGGGGTTTCATCAATCTGGCCCGGGTCGTCGAAATTCATCGGGGCCAGTTCGCGCTGCTCGAACAAGCGCCATTTCCCGAAATAGGCCGGGCCCTTGTCGACGGGATTGTGTTCCCCCGGCTTGCTCGCCGGGTACAATTCGTCGGCGCCCATCTGGAAATGGTAGCCTTCGGTGATGCGTTGCACGTCGTGGCACGCCGGCCCGCCGCAGGTCTGCCGGAAACTGACCGGGCGGTTCACGTCTTCTTCAATGGTCGGATCGATGATCTTGTTGTGTTCGTCACGCAGATAGAACGGCGGACACGACTGCGGGAGCAGCGGAATGACGTCCGCCGCCTGGGCAAGACCATCCTTGACCAGCGCTCTCCCCACGTATTTCTCGAGGTCGCGTGTGCTGTAAGGCGCCGCGGCCTCATCGGCCGCCATCGCGGCGGCAGCGAACGCCACGGTCCCCACGAAAAGTGCCCAGCGGACTGCTGACTTGCGCATGCTGACGTGTTCCTTTCCCGAACCGATCTCAGGAATTAATCCGGCCTGCTCCCTGTTGCCTTAAAGCATGGACGGGCGCACTCGCCCGGCCGCTGCGAAAAAACATCCCCCCTGCCCCC
>JAAYAQ010000517.1 GCA_012719295.1 Candidatus Hydrogenedentota bacterium
CTTCAGTCCATACCGCCGGAGCGGGGCGGAGTCGTGGTTCAGGCATTCGCCGGTGCGCAGGTCATACTGCCAGCCGTGGCGGGGACAGGTGCAGAGATTGTCGTCGATCCTGCCGGTGGACAGGTCCCAGTTCTGATGTTTGCAGACCAGCTCAGTCGCGAACAGTTCACCATCATCCCCCCGGAAAATCCCCACCTTCTTCGCGAGAATACTGAACACCCGGAAACGGTTCGTTTCAAAATCGCTGACTTTGGCAATCTTGACGTATTTCATGGTCCGGCGGGCCGCCGTCTCCCCCTTTTATCCCGAACGAATGTCCTGCTATGATTTGCTCACGACAATACGGCGAACAGGACGAAAATACAACACCGGAAACACCGCGGGGCTTGCGCACCCGTCCATGACACCCTTGATCACATTGACGACGGACTTCGGCGGACAGGAGTACTATGTGGCCGCCATGAAGGGCGTGCTCGCGTCGCGCTGTCCCCGGGCCGTCCTGCTCGACCTGGGCCATGCGGTGCCGGCGCAGGACGTTGTCGCGGGCGCGCTGTTTCTGGAAGGGGCGGCGCCGCATTTTCCCGCGGGCACCATCCATGTCGCGGTGATCGATCCCGGCGTGGGCACGTCGCGTCGGCCCATCGCGGTCCATGCGGGGGAACAGTATTTCGTCTGCCCCGATAACGGTCTTCTGACCCTGGTGTTGAAGCGTCTTCCGCTGCATGCGGCGCGCGTCATCGCCAACCCCGCGTGCATGGCGGCGGAGATCTGTCCGACGTTTCACGGCCGGGACATTTTCGCCCCGGCCGCGGGATACCTGGCCAACGGGGAACCGTTCGACGAGGTCGGCCCGGTCGTGGACGCGCTTTGCCAGATTGATCTGCCCGACCCCGAACGGGTTACCCAGACCCTGTTCCGCGGCCAGGTCATTCATGTCGACGCGTTTGGAACCCTGATCACCAATTTCCGGCGGGAATCACTGGGCGGTCTCGCGATCCGCAGGGTCCGGGTTGGCGCGTTGGTCCTCGACCAGGTTGCGACCGTTTTCAGCGACGTCCCTGAGGGGCAGCCCGTCGCGTATTATGGCAGCAGCGGACGGCTCGAGGTTGGTGTGAACTGCGGAAATGCCTCAGAGGATTATGGAATGGTTCGCGGAAGCGTTGTCGAGGTCGAAGGATGACCGCAAGCAGAATCGAGATTCACCCGCGCAAGCACCTGAACGCCGTAGTGACCGTTCCGGGTTCGAAGAGCTGCACGGCACGCGCCCTGGCGATGGCCGCGCTTACGCCGGGAATCTCCACGCTGACCGGCGCGGCCCAAGGCGATGACGCCGGGTACATGGTTGAGGGTCTTCGCGCCCTGGGCGCCGGTGTGACCCGTGAAGACGATACGGTTACCGTCACCGTGCGCCGCCTGGCGCCTCCGAGGACCCCGTTGTATCTGGGGAATTCAGGCACGGCCATGCGGTTTCTGGCGGCCGGCTGCGCCGGAATTCCCGGCACGACCGTTCTGGACGGCACGCCCCGCATGCGGCAACGCCCCATCGGCGATCTGGCCGCGGCATTGAGCGAATGGGGAGTGTCCGTCGCGACCGCCGACGGCTACCCCCCTGTGAGCATCACGTCCCAAGGGCCTTTCGGGGGAACCACGCATATCCAGGGCGGAGCGAGCAGCCAGTATTTGAGCGGTTTGCTCATGACCGCGCCCCAGGCTGCCCGCGAGGCCATCATCCTGGTTGAGGGCGAACTCGTCTCCAAACCCTACGTCGACTTGACCGTCGCCATGATGGCCGAGCGCGGGGTCGAGGCCGAGAATCAGCAATACCGGGCTTTCCGCGTCGCGACCGGGCAACGCTATGCCCCCGGAGACTACGCCATCGAAGCAGACGCCTCGGGCGCGTCGTACTTCTTCGCGGCGGCGGCCATCGCGGGCGGGCGTGTACGGGTGCGCAACCTGGCCGCGTCGTCCCTTCAAGGCGACGCCCGGTTTCCGTGGCTCCTGGAACGCATGGGGTGCCGCGTGCAGGCGGGACCGGACTGGATCGAAGTGGAAGGCACGGACCGGCTGGAGGGTTTGGATGTCGATCTGAACGCCCTGCCCGACATGGCCCAGACCCTCGCGGTCACGGCCCTGTTTGCACAAGGAGCCACCACGATCCGGAATGTGGCGAACCTGCGCATCAAGGAATGCGACCGGATCGACGCCCTGGTCCGCGAATTGCGCAAGCTGGGCGCCGCCGTGACGGAATTCGACGATGGGCTGCGGATCGTGCCTCAGGAGCTTCGCGCGGCCGAGATCGATACCTACGACGACCACCGGATGGCCATGAGTTTCGCCCTCGCGGGACTGCGGATACCGGGGGTGGTCATCAAGGATCCCGGCTGTGTGTCGAAGACTTTCCCGGATTTCTTTGAGCGCTTCCAGGCGCTGGCGTAACGGCCCGGTAAGGACGTGTGGCCGCGCCGGGGCGGGGCCTGGAACAGGTCCTCTTTCTAC
>JAAYAQ010000518.1 GCA_012719295.1 Candidatus Hydrogenedentota bacterium
AGCACGATGACCGGCGCCACGACGAGCGTCGAGGCCGCCATGAGCAGGTTCCACGGCGTGCCGCCCTGGCGGCTCTGAAAAAACTGGAGTCCGAGGGCCAGGGTGAAGGTGTCCTGGTCGATGAGGTAGATCAGCGGCCCCAGAAAATCGTTCCAGCAGTACATGAAATGGAACAGCGCCACCACGGCCAGCGCCGGCCGTGACAGCGGCAGCACCACCCGCCGGTAGATGCCGAACTCCGAACACCCGTCCATGCGCGCCGCGTCGTCAAAGTCGCGCGGGATCGTCAGGAAAAACTGGCGCAGGAGGAAGACATTGAAAGCGCTCGCCCCGAACCACGCGGGCACCCACAACGGCCGGAACGTCCCAATCCAGTGCAGGTTCCGGAACACCGCATACAGCGGCACCATCGTCACGGGAAACGGCACCATCATCGTGGCGAGAAGCACGAGAAACACCGGGTCACGGCCTTTCCATTCGATACGCGAGAATCCGTAGGCGACAATCGAACTGCTGATCACGGTGCCGAGCGTGGCAAGGAGGGCGATGGTGAGCGTGTTGCGGGCGTACGTGAAGAAGGGGATGTAATGGACGGCCTCGCGGAAGTTCTCCCACTGGACCGGATCGGGAACCCAGCGCGGCGGCATGAGCATCGTCTGATCCAGGGGTTTGAGCGCCGTCGACAGCATCCACACCAGCGGAAAGAGGAACAGGATGCTTCCGGCGAGCAGCACGGCGTGAATCGCGAGCGCGTGCGCCCGGCTCAGGCGGTTGGCGTGCGAACCGGGCCGGTCCGTGCGCCGCGAAGCGTGATCAAACGCGCTGGTCCGGCTATCCCGCATAATGCACCCTCTTGCGCGACACGCGATACACGAGCAGCGTCAGGGCGAGGATAATGAGAAACAGGAGCCACGCCATCGCGCACGCATACCCCATGCGAAGGTATCGGAACGCGGCATTGTAGAGGTGCATCGCGTAAAAGAGGGTCGAGCGCGCGGGACCGCCCGTGCCGTCGGTGAGCACATACGGCAGCGCGAACACCTGCAGCGCCCCGATCAGGCCCATGACCACATTAAAGAAGATTGCCGGCGACAGCAGCGGCAGGGTGATGTGGCGGAGCTTCGCGAACCACCGGGCGCCGTCGAGCTCCGCCGCCTCGTACAACTGCCTTGGTATGTCTTGCAACCCCGCGAGATAGATCACGACCGCATACCCCACGCCCCAGAGACTCATGAGGACGATGGCGGGTTTTGACCACGCCGTCGATTGCAGCCAGATCGGCGCCTGAAACCCCAGCGGGTTCAACACCAGGTTGAGCACATAGTTCACGACGCCGTATTCGCCGTTGAGCATCCACATCCACAGAATACCGAGCGCGACGAGCGGCGTGAGCGACGGCAGGAAAAAGACCGTCCGGTACACGGTCATGCCCCGGACGCCTGTGTTGAGCAACAGCGCCAGCGCGATGGCCAGGACCGTCGCCAGCGGCAGGAAAAACACCGCGAAATAGAGCGTGTTGGAAAGCGACTTCCAGAAGACCGGGTCCAGCAGCAGTTCCTGGTAGTTCGCGCAGCCGACAAACACGGGCGGCTTGAGCACCGAGTAGTCGCACAGGCTGTAGTAGAGCGAGGCGCCGAGAGGATACGCGGTGAACACGGCAAATCCGGCGAGCCACGGCGAGATGAACAGCAGCCCGTTGCGGAGGTTTCGCCGTTCGCGGTTCGTCATGGCGCGGCCTCCTTTTCCGCCCGTTCACGGCGTTCGATGCTCGTGCGGGTGCGTTCCCACATGCCCGACACGCGCTCCTGCACCTGCGTCACCGCCGACCGGGGCGAGGCCTGGCCGAACATAACGCGGTCAAAGGCCGGGGTGATCTCGTCGTTGTATTCGTACCACGTGCTCATCAGCGGCGCATAGAACGCGTTGGGACTCTTTGCCAGCTCGATGAACAGCTCGATGTACGGGTTGGGATGGTTGGCCAGAAACTCGGGGCTCACTTCCCTGAGCGGCGTGAACTTCTTGTGGCCCATGTTGAGCAGTTCCAGCCCTTCCTGCGAACACAGATACCGGATGAACTCGAAGGCCTCGTCCGGATGCCGCGCGCCCGCCGGGATGCAGATCGAATCGCACTCCACCATGGCCACGTTGTCCAGCCCCGGCGCCGCGGAAGGAAACGGCGCGGCGCCCCATTCGAGACCGGGCGCGTAGGTGTCGATGAAACTCGCCATCCACACCCCCTGCACGATCATCGCCACGCGCTCGGTGAAAAAGGCGTTCTGCGGCGACGCGAACTGCCCGGCAATCCCGCTCTGAAACCGGCGCAGCTCCTCCGCGCCGTATTTCGCGGGGTAGCCCTGGAGCCATTCCCACGCGGCCAGATTCTCGGGCGTATCGAACGTCACGCGCTCGCCGTCCCACAGCGCGCCCCCGAACCAATAGCCCCACGACCAGTGCCACCACCCCGGCTCCGAGGGCGTGAACCCCACCTGCACCAGGCGGCCTTGCGCGTCGTACCGCGTCAGTTTTGCGGCCATAGCATCGAGTTCGGCCAGCGTCCGGGGCGGCCGGTCCGGATCGAGGCCCGCCTCGCGAAACAGCCGTTTGTTGTAATGGAGCGCGGTCGAGGCCGGCGTCGTGGGCAGCCCGTACAAGGTGCCCCGGTAGGTATTCTGTTCCAGGAACACGTCCAGGAACGCGTCGCGCGGCATGCCGGCCT
This sequence comes from Candidatus Hydrogenedentota bacterium, assembly GCA_012719295.1. Taxonomy (GTDB): domain Bacteria; phylum Hydrogenedentota; class Hydrogenedentia; order Hydrogenedentales; family SLHB01; genus UBA2224. Next base: position 2,717 of record JAAYAQ010000518.1, read on the forward strand.
TCTCCATGAAGGGTTCCAGGGGCATGAGGGCGCGTTTCTCCGCGAACTGCGACAGTCCCGCGCTCCACAGGCCCACCAGGTCCGGCGGATCGCCCCCCGCGATCGCCACCAGCGCTTTCCGATCGATCTGGCTCATCGTGACCAGATTGACGCGGATGCGGTCCTGCTTCGCATTGAACCGGTCCACGACCCGCCGGATGGCCTCGCCCTCAAACCCGGTCCATTTTTCCCAATAGGTGATTTGCAGGCGGCCGTCGACGTAGTCGTCCCGCGGCTGAGGAATGATGACGTTGCAGCCGGACAGAAACCAGACGCTCGCGAGAACCAGGCACGCCGCTCCGAACCGGAACGGTCTGGCGCGGCGCAGAGACGGGATGCCGCCTCGCCCCTGGAGCCTTGGTCTGTTTCGGTATTCTCCCACGGTTTCCCCCAAACCGGCACACGGAAAACATCCCGTCCACCCGAGACGTCCCTAGCATACACATTTCGCGGCGCGGAGGTGAATGGCGTCTGCGGTCAGGGCAATCGCACTAAAACCAGACGGAAACAATCAGCTCGCTGGAAGAACAGCTGTTCTCTAACTGCCCCAAGTCAGCGGATTCGCCAAAAGAAAATGCAGCTGTCCGCAGGAAACGGCGTTTTTCAACGTCTTTCCGCGCAAGCAGGAATCCAGTAGGACTCTGGACCCCTGCTTTCGCAGGGGTGACGGAGGCAGGGGTCACACACGACCCGTCTCACGAAGACCTTTTGTGCGGGGCGCATTCAGCGCGATTGCCCGAAGCGCCGGTAAAAGCCGGCAAGGAGTAGAGGGTGAAAGTCCCTTACAGTGAAAGGAGTAGCGAACCACGCTGTTCCCCA
>JAAYAQ010000519.1 GCA_012719295.1 Candidatus Hydrogenedentota bacterium
ATCCGGGAGGCCTGCCCCGAGTGTATCATCATGCCCGATCCGGGACTCGAAGCGAACCTGAAACCGCTCCTGGAGGAGTTCCGCCCGAAAGTGGTCGCGGCGGTGTGGAAACACTATTCCGAGACCTTCGTGAAAGCGTGTCACGAGGCCGGGGCCATCGTGCTCGTGGACGAACGCGATCCGTCGTGCTGGGAACAGGCCCTGGCGTGGCGTTCCGACGGCATCCAGACCGACCATCCCGCGGAACTGGTGGCGCTGTTAAAAAAACGGGGCCGGATTCAGTAGCGGCCGTATTCCTCGATCAGTTCGCGCATGCGGTGGATGCGCGATTCGTCGGCGCCGGGAGGAACCTGGTCGCCCGCGTTGGCGATCAGGCGCGGGCTGGTGTGCCGCAGGTCAAGCCATGCGAGAACGGCCGTGTCAAACACCGCCGCATCAATCTCCGGCAGCCACAGCTGCGGAGGAACGCCTCCCGAGAGGATCATGGCGGGTCCGGCTTCGTCGCGGCAGTCGCGGGGCGCGAGATCACCGGGTTGCGACGGCGTCACCGCGTCCGCGCAATCGGCGCCGATATCGCGGAACATGCCCAGCGCCCCGCGCAGCCGGCCGTCGATGTGCACCGCAACGCATTTGCCGGCCCGGTGCAACCGCGCGATGGCCTCGGCATAGTACGGCCTGGACCATTCCTCGAAAAAGGCAGGCGGCTGGATATCGCTCGAGAAGTTGTCTCCCATGATGATGATTTCAGCGGGGGACTCCGCGAGCAAGTCGACGCAGTCGAGCAGGTTGGCGTTCACGGCATCGACGAACACGCGCACCGCGTCGTGCATGTCGAACGTGGCGTAGATGGCGCCCTGCACGCCCATCCAGTAATTGAGCAGGTGGCCCATCGCGCTGTATCCCGTGGGCACGTAGATCACGCCGTCGTCACCGACGGCCCGGGCCCATTCGTGGTAGCGTTCCCAGTGCGGGGTGTAGGTGCGCCGGGACAGGGCGTACCGGAGAATGTCCAGGTCCCGCTCGGATTCAAGCGGCCAGTTTACGATGCCCCAGGCATAGTTTTGCGGTTCCCAGCGCCGGGTGCGCGCGATGGTTCCGAGCGGCGTCTCGATGGTCCATGTGATGGCGCTTCCGTCGGGTGATTTGAGGGCGGACGCGGTGACGTCGCCGGGATAGTGCACGTCGTAGAAAGACGGCAGCTGGGGAAGGTAGAAACCGGCGCCCGCCTCCCTGTGATACGCGAGGAGGCCGGTCTCCGGTTCGTTGTGGACGGTGCTCAGGTCCCAGGGTATTGCATGCTTGTGATAGAACCAGTGGGACAGGTCGAGCATATATGGGACCACGTCGGGCGTGTGCCCCCGATAGACGGCCAGGATACGTTCGCGCAGGGTCATGAGCCCGCTCCTCTCGTTATGGCCGCCACAGGATACCTGAGCCGGAACCGGCTATCCAGACCGGCCCGGATTTGATTGAAGATGGCGCTTCCTGATAGTTTCTCTCCGTCTCCACACGCAGTGTCAATCGTCCACGCGCAGTCTCAGACACGGGGCAACCAAATGCGCGTCCCCATGCCTGCAGCCAATCCGGGAGAGAGGCCATGAAGTGTATTTCATCTGTCACAACGTGCCGCATCGTGTTTGGAACCCTCATTCTGACCGCCCTGTTGTCGGGCCTGCCGGCCGGGACCGCCGGGGCGGCGGCGCTTCGGCTGCCGGCGGTGTTCGCCGACCACGCGGTGCTGCAGCGAAACGCCCCCGTGCCCGTGTGGGGGTGGGCCGAGCCCGGCGAAATGGTCACCGTGGCCATCGCGGGTCAGACCGCGACCGCTACGGCCGATGCCGCCGGGCGCTGGCGGGTCGATCTGGCGCCGATGCCCGCCGGAGGCCCGCACCAGCTCGCCGTGTCCGCGCCGAGCGGTTCGAAAACCTTCTCCGACGTGCTGATAGGCGAGGTCTGGCTCGCGTCCGGACAGTCGAACATGCAATGGTCGATCAAGAATACGGACGGATGGGAAGACGAACAGGCGCGGTGCGCGAACGATAACATCCGGATCGCGATGGTGTTCCGCGAGCACAGCCCGCTTCCGCTGGAGGACCTGCGGGGATGGACGCCCTGGGCCCCGTGCACTGCCGAGACGCTGGCCTCTTGCTACAACGGGGAAGGGTTCTCGGGGGTGAGTTACTACTTCGCGAAATATCTCCAGGCGGGCCTGGGCGTGCCGGTCGGCATCATCAACACCAGCTGGGGCGGAACGCGAATTGAACCGTGGACCCCGCCCGCGGGTTTCGAGCCGATCCCGTCGCTGGCGGGTATCGCGGCGCACATCCGGGCCAATCAGCCCGGCAGCGCGGAATACCAGCAGGCCCTGAAGGACGCGCTCGCCAAGGTCGAGACCTGGCTTCCGGCGGCCCGGACCGCGCTCGCAAACGGCGCGTTTGCGCCTGCCCTGCCCACGATTGCCTCCGCATCGGCCCTGAGCAACGAATCGGCGCCCACCACCCTCTACAACGCGATGGTGGCGCCGCTGGTGCCCTACGCCAACCGGGGGTTCATCTGGTACCAGGGCGAATCCAACCGCGGCGAGGGCATGCTCTACCGCGACAAGATGGAAGCCCTGATCAACGGATGGCGCAGCGTGTGGAACGACGACGATCTCGCCTGCTATTTCGTGCAGCTGGCGCCGTTTAACTATGGCAACAATCCCGAGGCGCTGGCCGAGATCTGGGAAGCGCAAGCCGCCGCGGCGGAGATGCCCGGCGCCGGAATGGCGGTTGTCAACGATATCGGCAATCTGTCGGACATCCATCCCCGCAACAAGGACGACGTGGGCAAGCGGCTGGCCTGGCTCGCGCTCAACAAAACCTACGGGAAGACCGACATAGTGTGCGACGGCCCGGTTTTTGACCGGTTTGAGGTCGAAGGCAACGCCATGCGGGTGCACTTCAAACACGCGAAAGCGCTGAGCACGCGGGACGGCGCCGCGCCGGCCTGGTTCCAGATCTGCGGTCCGGATGGCGTCTATCATCCGGCGGCGGCCGCCATCGACGGGGCCAGCGTGGTGTTGACGGCGGCGGACGTGGCCACGCCCGTGGCGATGCGCTTCGCGTGGGATCATTGCGCCGAGCCCAACCTGATGAACGAAGCGGGGCTGCCGGCGTCAGCCTTCCGCGCGGGCAGCGTTCCCGTCGACGGGGCGTTGCGCATGAACGTGCCGGAGAGCGAGGGGTATGAACTGGTGTATGCCCTGGACCCCACCAACCTGGTCTATGAGAACGACAAGCCGCGCTACATCGAAGACCGGCATGCGGCGTTCGCGGGCAAGCGCATCGAGCGCGTGGCGTACTACCTGCAGCTCGCCGGCCCCGAGAATGCGGTGCAGTGGGTATTTACGGCGATGGACGCCTTTACGCAAGACCTTACGCATATCGGTGTGCCCCTTCCCGTTCCGGGCGCGCAGTACCAGCAGGACCTTGCGAACCTGTTCGTGAAGACCAACGTCGCCGGGCTGCCCAGCGGCGCTCTTCCCGGCGGCGCGCTCGAGCTGTGGGCCTGCAATTACGGCGCCCCGGCCGCGCGCAACCTGCCGGGCGCCGACAACGCCCGCTATGATTTCGACGATACGATGAGCATGGCCGTGAACCCCGGCTACGGGTGCCTGCAGGTTCACGATGTCCCATCGGGGACGACGCTTTTTGCCTTCAACAACCCGCGGGCCGGGCGCGGCGCCGATGTGGGTATCGGAAACTACTCGGGCCAGAACCCGGACTGGACCTTTGCGGGCAACGCCGGCAAGTACGCCGGTGGAACACTGCTCGTGCTGGTCAAAACCGCTTCCGAGTAGCCGGGACGAAAACCGCGCGCTCTCACGCCACGGCGCGCAGCACGATTACGGTTCGATGCGGATCTCCGCCCAGATGACTTGCTGTGCGGGCTGAGCCGTGGGTTGCTGTATGCGGATCTCGTTGTATCCGTCGCGCAAGGCTTCCAGGGGGCAGCGGAACTGGAGCGCGCGCACGACGCCGGGATACTGCCCGGGTTCAGGGCGATCTTCCAGGGCGTCGCAAGGCTGCCCGTTCACGGTGGCGTGGAAGACGGCGGCCTCGACGCCGTCCTGCGGGGCAAGCCCGGCGATGAAGGTGGCCGTTCCAGATGTGGGCGCGGGACCGGTATACAGGGGAAACGTGCCCCCGGCGTGTCCGTTCACGGGGAGTTTCGCCCCGGTGGGCATGTTCGCCGGCACCGTGTCGTGGAACGTCTGGATGTGCCGCCGGGGCAGGCGCGCGCTGACCTCGGGGCCAAGGCCCTGCTCCAGCAGGATGCGGTAGTCGCTCGTGCTCACCGGGATCGTGCCCGAATCCATGAAGTTGAACAGATAGATCTGGTTCGCGCCGCGATGCCATGCCGCGGCCGCGAATCCCCGGCAGGACTCGAGGGTATTGGCTACGGCGCCGCCGCCGGGATGGCTTCGCACGTTGAACTCGAGTCCCGGCGCGATGATGACGCGACCGGCCGCGTCGCCCATCCGTTCCCGCCACAGCTCGACCGGAATGTCGAAGTCGGAAGAGAGCCAGAACGGCGTGGGGACCAGCATGTCGATGAGTCCTTCCTTCGCCCAGGCAACGCCATCCATGCCCAGCCCCGACGCCGCGTCGGGATGGGCGGGGACGCGCGCGCCAAGCTGGATCGCGTGGCCGCGTTTCTCCGACCATTCCCGGGTGAGCGCCCGAACGTCGCGCATGAACTGCGTCAGGAGCGTGGAGCCTTCCGCTTCCTTGCCGGGGGCGAAATGGTATCCGAAGCGCATCCAGTCCAGTTCAAGACCGTCGGGGTCGTAGCGTTCGAGGAGTTCGCGGATGAAGGCCATGTTGTGTTCGCGCACCTCGGGAACGGCGTAATCGAGGGCGCGGTCGGTCCAGCCGGCGCCGCCGGGCACGCGCCAGTATTCGGGATGCTCGACCCAGAACGTGCTATGCATGAAGTTCTTGAGGTTGTCTACATCGTGCACGTCGTTCATGCGCATCGAGAGCCACGGGGAAAGGCCTTTTTCGCGGCAGCGCGCGATCCAGACGGCGTACGGATCGAGGCCGCGTTCATGCAGCAGCCGCGCATTGGCCGCCCAGGGGCCGCCGAACCCCGGTTCGGGGGCATCCTGTCCGCGCGGGTCCCAGATGGCGTCGCGGGTCGTGCTGCGAAAGCTCGCCCGCATGGCGTTGGGACACAGGAACAGGTGGCTGGCCTCCGTGCCCGCATACTGATCGACAAAGGCGTGGAGCCCTTCGAGGGTCATGTCGTCCGCCTGACGCGTGCCGAAGAAATGGCTGTTGTCCTCGTTGATCACGAGTCCGCGCGGTCCCTGGGCCGCGGCGGACCCGCCTGCAATCAGCGCGGCCGCGATCAACGCCGCGACAACGCTCCCGAAAATCGTGCGCATGGGTCGGTTCCTTTCCCGGTGTGACTGGCGTTGCGCGCAATGGCAACAGAAAGAGTATCCCCGGTATCTCGCCACAAGATCAACCGGGGCGCTGCTCCCGCGGCGGCGTCGGAGCCGCATGGCCGAGACGGCATGGGTGCGGTCCTGGCGCGGGCGGCCGGGTTTTCAACGCAGGCGCCTGATCTCGCTGCGGTAATGTTCCGCCAGGTCCGGGTATTCCGCCAGCGCTTCGCGACCGGCGCTCTGGAGACGGTAGACGCCCCGGTCCACGCGTTCGAACCAGCCATACACGTTGTCGTAGAGAATGGCGCGGGTCTTGGGGCCGGTGCCCAGGGCGCGCAGCGCGGCCGGAGAGCTTTCCCCGACCGTTTCGAGCGCGCAGGCGATGTGGAGGGCATTCTCGCGGTAGGCGGTGACCAGTTTGCGGCGGCTGCTGCCGCCCCGGTTGAAGTCGCTCGACCGGCCGCCCGTTTCGTGCAGGAGCACCTGCCGCCGCCGGTGGTCGCGTTTTCGGTCGAACGGCGCGGGATGAAACACGAGCTGCACCTTGGGCTTTCCCGCCGAAAACGAGACAAAAAGCAGCCCCAGCTCCAATCGCCGCAGGAGATGGCGGAGAATGCGCCAGCGTTTTCCGCGCAGGGGTTCCCCCGGCCGGGGAAGGGCCACGTAGACCGCGTCGGCTACCCGCTGTCTGTCGGCGGCCTGAGCCAGCAGCGTCACCGTAAAATTCCGTTTGAGTTCCACGACGACCATCCGGCCGTCACGAAGCCCCACGATGTCGCACCCGTTGACCTCGCTGCGCACGACATAGCCCTGCGATTCGAGGAAGGCCGTCACGGGCTCTGCCAGCTCGGTTTCGTACCGGGGCCGGGTTGGGGTGTCTCGGGGCATGGTTGCGGCGTCTTCACGCCGCCGCTGATGCGGCGCGCGTCTCCCTCGCTGTCTCCAAAAAAACCGGGGACCGCGTTGCCGGACGGCACAAGCGCCCGGCCGCCGCGGTCCCCGTGGAGTTACACGTTGCCCTGGTTGCGGAAGAGGTACAGCCCTTCCTTGCCGGGCGCAATGACGTCGTTCCAGCCGTTCCCATCGATGTCGGCAATCCAGAAGTAGATGCCCGCGCCGCTGCATTCCTTCGGATCGCCGTAGTCGATGGTCCGGCGGACGAACTGGCCGCCGTTGATCTCGAAATAGTAGATGCCCACGGGGTCTTCCGCGCCCGGGTCATGGCCGGAATGGGCGTGGTACCGTTTGCCCGTAATCAGTTCGACGTGCCCGTCATTGTCGATATCGGCCAGTTGCAGGTCATGGTACTGGGACCGTTCGGTGTCGATGGCGTGCTTGACCCAGGTGCGGTTGCCGTCGCCGTCGCGCTGCTGTTCCCACCAGAAAATCCCGTAGTCGTGGCCCGCGCCCACAATCAGGTCGTTGAGACCGTCTCCGTTCACGTCATGGACCAGGATGGGCACGCTGGCCGACGGCCCGAGATCAAACTCCGGGTGAAGCGGCCACTCGCCGCCGAAGGGGTTCTCGGGCGCTTCAAGCCAGCCGCTCGCCAGCACGATGTCGGGCCGCCCGTCGCCGTTGATATCGCCAAATCCGAGACCGTGCCCGCTGTTCTGATTGAACAGCACAAACTGATCGAATGTGCCGGCGCCTTTGCCGTTGGCGTCCTTGACGAGTTTGAACGCGTGCAGGGGCGCGCCCGGTGTGTTCGGGAAGAACTCGATTTCCCCGTCCTGATCGATGTCAAAACAGCAGGGGCGTTCGATGTTGCCGACCTCCGCGATGTCGTGGACGGTCCATTCGACGGGCTGGCCCTTGGGATTCTCACGCCAGGTGAGCTTCTTGCCGAACCATGCGCCGCTGACGATATCGACGAAACCGTCGCCGTTGACATCGAGCGGAATGTCGGCGAAATCGTCGAAATAATCGCCTTCCGCGACGACATCGCAGATCTTGTGGCTCTTCACGAAATCGGGTCCCTCAAACCAGTACCCGCCCGAGACGATGTCCATCACGCCGTCGTTGTTGATGTCGCAGGCGCAGGCCGCCTCGAAGACCACGTCGCCAATGCGCGATTTCTCGAATCTCAACATCGGGGCTTCCTCCGCCGCCGCCGAAACCAGCACCAGAACCATTGCCCATGCCGTCATTGTGCACCTCCTGCATCGCGTTGCTCTCAAAGGGTTATCCTAGCAGAACCCGGCCGCCCGGAAAAACTTCTCCCGGCGCGCCACGTGGCGGGGCGGCGTACTCCCGGAATTGCGGAGTACGACCTGGGGGTTCCGGCGGTATAATTACAGAGGTGAACGCTGCGGTAAGGCATCACTTCAAGGAGCATCGGCAAATGTTCCGGCTCGTGACCATTTCCCTGCTGGCGGTCGGCGTCCTTGGATGCGTACACGCCACGGATTCGCCCCCTGCGTTTACGGAAACGTGGTACGACAAGACGCAGGATGCCATGGCCGAGGACAGGGCGCGCAGGCGGACTCAGGAGATTCTCCTGGGCGACCAGGACGATGCCGTGACGGTTCGTGCCGACGAAAGCGGGCGGCCCCGGCTGCAGGTCGGCAAAGACCGGATTCACGCCGACGTCGACGTCAAGAGCGGCGACCCCCGGGTACGGCTGCGCTACAAGCTCAAATGGGGCTACGGCGAGAAGGACATGCCCGGGTACATCCCGAAGATTCCCGCGGCGCCGGAGTCCACCCCGGAAACGGGGGAGCCAGCCGCCGAAGGCGAATGATGGAGCCGTGCGGATCCGCCGCCGGTCAGAGCCGGTTTTCTGCCCCTTTGAGAATGCGCTGCAGGTTCGTGCGGTGCCGGACAAACACGAGCGCGGCCACGATGGTGGCCACCACGCGGAGGGCCCACCCGGCCGGGATGGCGTGGGTGGGATAGGTCGCCCAGGCATGGGGAAGGGCGTAGACCGCGACAAGCAGCGCCGCCGCGGCGGACAGGCTGGCGGCGCTCACCATGCGCGTCGCATATACCACGGCGGCAAACACGGCCGCGGCAAGCAGCGTGGCGGCGGGCGCCAGGGCCAGGAAAACGCCCGTGCTGGTGGCGACGCCTTTGCCGCCCTTGAACCTGAGGAATACCGGAGCGACGTGGCCGATGATGGCCGCCAGGCCGCAGGCCAGGGGCGCGTAGGGCCAGTCGCTCAGTACCGAGGCCACCAGCAGGACCGCGATGAGCCCCTTGCCCACGTCGCCGGCCAGGGCGATCGCGCCCAGCTTCTTGCCCAGCACCCGCAAGGTGTTGGTGGCGCCGATGTTGCGGCTGCCGTGCTCCCGGATGTCAATCCCGCGCAGCGCCCTGCCGACCCAGAGCCCCGTGGGGATCGAACCCAGCAGGTACGATAGCCCGATTGCCGCCGCCGTCTGCCACATCATGGCTTGTCCCTGGTCTCTTCCCGCAGTTCGATATGGATGGGCACCCCCTGAAAACCGAAACTCTCGCGCAAACGGTTCTCGATGAAGCGCAGGTAGCTGAAGTGAAACAGCCGCTTCTGGTTCACGAAAAGGACGAACGTCGCGGGTTTCGTCCCGGTCTGCGTGGCATACAACACCTTGGCGCGCTTGCCTTTGTAGACGCCGCTGACGTCTTCGGAACGCAGCTGCTCGAACAGGCGGTTCAGTTCGGGCGTGGGAATGCGCTTTTCGGCCTCCCCGGCCACGAGATCCACCAGGTCAAAGGTCTTGAACAGCCGCTGCCGGGTGGTGTTCGAGATGGTGAGCGAAGGAACGTAGCGCAGGAACGGCGCTTTCAGGTCGATCTCATCGTTGAGCTCCTTGAACCGCTGGTCTTTGTCCTCGATCAGGTCCCATTTGGTCCAGACGAGCACCATGCCCGCGCCGTTTTCCTGCACGTAGGCCAGGATGCGCTTGTCCTGTTCGGAAATGCCCTCGGTGGCGTCGATCAGGACCAGGCACACGTCGGCCCGCCGGATCGCGCGGAGGGACCGGCTGATACTGAAATGCTCGACGGCCTCCTTGATGCCCGCTTTTCGCCGCATGCCCGCGGTGTCAATCAAGACATAAGGGCGGTCGTTCCATACGACGTCAATGTCGATGGCGTCCCGCGTGGTGCCGGGCTTGTCATCGACGATGGTGCGCTCGACATTGAGTATCGCGTTTACAAACGACGATTTCCCGACGTTGGGTTTTCCGATGACGGCGATCCGGGTGGCGGCGGTTTCCTCGGGAGCGGCCCCGGAGCCTTCCGGCAGCACGTTGAGCACCGCGTTGACCAGATCCTCAACGCCCACGTTGTGCGTGGCGGAGATGGGCAGCGGATCCCCGAAACCCAGGGCATAGAATTCCGCCAGATGCTGTTGCAGGCGCTCGTTGTCGAGTTTGTTGACGGCCACGAACACCGGCTTGCCATATTTGAACAACTCGTCGCGCAGTTCCTCGTCCGTCCGGGTGATCTCCTGCTGTCCGTCGACGACCAGGATGATCGCGTCCGCCTCGCGGAGGGCCGCCCGTACCTGGGCCTGCACCTTGTGCGACACGGGATCGAGCGGGTTTTCGACCACGCCGCCCGTGTCCACCAGCCGAAAGACGCGCCCGTTCCACTCGGCCGTGCCGTAGGTGCGGTCCCGGGTAATCCCCTCTTCTCCGTGCACGATGGCGCGCTGTTTGCCCACGATCCGGTTGAACAGCGTGGACTTGCCCACGTTGGGGCGGCCACAGATGGCGACGAGCGGTACTGGGTGCGTTTTGGGCATCACGCGATTTCCTTGCGTGCCGCCTGCCGCAGGCCTTCAATATAGTAATCGACCAGAGAGACAAGCGTCATGAGGGTGGCCGCGTACAGCAGGCTTACGGAAAGATCCAGGTTTAGCAGCACCGCGACGATATAGGCCAGTTGCAGGGCCGTCGTCAACTTGCCCGTGATCCGTGGCCGCACGCGCAGGGTTTGATAATAGTCGCTCAGAACATACGCTCCCATGCTGATAACGACGTCGCGCCCGAGCACCATGACCGGAAACCAGCGCGGTACCGGGTGGGCATACGTCTCGTTCACCGCGAGAAACACCAGGGTCACATTAATAAGCAGCTTGTCCGCCAGCGGGTCCAGGAGCGCGCCAAACCGCGATTTCTGATGGAACACGCGCGCCACAAACCCGTCTACCGCATCGGACACGGCGGCCGCCACGAACCCCGCCAGCGCCGCGGCGCCCCACTGGGGACGCTCCGCCGAATAGGCGGCAATGCTCCCCGCGATGGCGGGTATGGCCAGTAACCGGGCGATAGTGATCCAGTTTGCAACGGTCACACGTGCGCCTCTGCCGGACGAATGCCGCGGAGCGGACGGAACCCCTTCCCGAGCGCCGCGTGCACGCACCGCCCGGGAAAAACGGCCAAATCCCTCCGGCGGGACCGGTCTGTTCCGCGCGTTGCAGCGTGAGGACCTGATTCGGCACCAGCCCCCCAGCCCGCGGTTTCCGATACCGACCCTGGAAATCCGACAACCGCAACCCCTTGATTCGCGAATGGTTGCGAAACACGGAGCTGCACGCGTGACTATACCATTGACCCTGCGGGCGGTTCAATCGGGCATTGTCCGGGGGATGACCCCGGCCCGGAGTCGGGCTTGGATGGCAGCGGGGTACGTAGACTTATGGGGTGTCGCGTTCTTCGAGCCGGGCGAGCTGCCGTTGTATCTGGGCAATCAGTTCCGCGGGCGAGAAGGGCTTGGTCAGCAGCGCGTTGGCGCCCACCTGCCGGCATCGCGCGAAGGCCTCCGTGGAGTGAGCCGAGGTGACGCAGATGATGGGAATGCCCTGCGTCTGCGGGTTGGCCTTGAGCTGTTCGCACACCTCATAACCGCTCATCATAGGCATCATGATGTCGAGGAGAATCACGGCGGGTTCCTCGGCCTCCGCGATGTCGAGCGCGCTGATGCCGTCGTACGCCGCGACGCTCTCGAACCCCTCGGTCTCCAGGGTACGCTCAATCAGCGTCACCACATCGGGTTCATCGTCTACGATGAGGATTTTCGGCTTGGCCAAGTTCCTACTCCCTTTCGCGCTGTTTGACGCCGGACGGGCGCAAGTGGCGTGTGTACATCCGCGTACGCCCGTGCTGTCGCAATCGCGGCTTCTGCAGCGGTTTGCGGAACGGTTTGTCTTCTCCCTGATGAACCGCTTCCTGGACGACCTGAATACCAAGTTCGACGAGACCGTCGTTCTGGACGATACTCCGCACCACCATGGCGGTTACGGGCTTGGTAAGCGATTCACGGAACGCGTCGTCCCGCATGAGCTGCACCTGAATGCGCATGCCGGGCGGCAGGGATTCCATCATCCGGATCAGCATCCCATAGACGTTCATATCGAGAATCACGCCCCGCATCTGCATCTCCGGGGCATCCTCGGGCCAGACGAGACAGGGACGGCTGGTCTCGGTGCGCGGCGCAATCCGTTTTCCACGCCGCAGCGACTTGCTGTCAGGCGAGAAAAACATCTCGTCAGCCATACGACTCTCCCTGAGGCCGGGGCCGGGGAAAAGGAAGCTTGTCAAGGCGTTGCCTTCACCTTCCCCGGAGTATGCCGGGCGCTCGTTCTCACGCGCTACGATCTTAAGATACCGTAACTTGGCACGCTTTTCCAGTGCCCTGCCCCGCCCGCAGGCATCCCCTCTGTGCGGGACCGGCGTCTCGCCTGCTCTTTTTGGGGAACGGGAATGCCGAGCGGGCGCTCGGCGATCCCAGGCGTCCCGCCTGCATTCCTCATTCTTGTGTAGGACCGGCGCCCTCGCCGGTCATTCGACCGGGGACCGGCGCGTGTCGTACCGCGGGCAGCCCCGAAGGGCCGGCAAAACCCCTGTCAGTTTGCGTAAAACCACGCGATCGGCACGCGCACTACCTGGGTGCGGTTGAGGTGGCCCACGGCGGAGTCGCCGGCACAATAGCCCAACAGGGCGGCGTCTCCCGCGAAATCGAGGGCCGTGTAGCAATACCACCCGTCCGGAGCGGTATCCAGGAGGCGCACGTTCTCCCACGTCTTGCCCTCATCGCGCGAAATGGCCGCGGCGAAGGGGGTGCGTTTGCCTTTCAGGGCGGGTTCGATGGCGCGGTGGTCGTTCCAGAGTATCAGCAAATCCCCCGTCGAGGGGATGCGCTCGATGGTGGCGGGGGAGACGGGACTGGCGATGTCCGTCAATTCCGCGGGCGTCCAGGTGACCCCGCCGTCAGGAGAGAACGAACGCATCTGGCACCCCTGGTCGGTGCGGCAGAGCATCATGAGACGCCCGTCCTTGAGGGGCACGACGGCGGGTTCCTGCAGGCCGGATTTACTGTCTTCCGGAGCGTCCAGGATCGATTGGCTCGGATACCACGTAGCGCCGCCATCGTCGGAGAGATGGCACATGGCCTGGCCGCGGCCGCTGAAACTCTCCCCGGGCAGGCTGTGCCGGGCGGCGGGGATCACGAGGCGGCCGCTGTCGAGCTGGATGACGCGGTCGTTATTGACCACATAGTATCCAACGGATTCGATGCAGAGCACGGGCTCGCTCCACGTTGCCGCTTCGTCTTTCGAGATGCGCATCATCGGGCGGCAGTCGCTGGTGGAGTTCTTCCGCAGGTAAAACAAAGCGATCTCCCCGGCACGGAGCCGCAACAACGATACGGACATGACGTTCATGCCGCCCTCGTTGGGGAGGATCACCGTATCTTCGGCCGACCAGGTTTCGCCGGCATCGGTCGAAACGCGTGCCGCCAGGAACGCCGCGCCGTGGTCGCTCGCGCTGCCGGTGAAACGGGTGTAGACGAACAGGATCCGGCCGTCGTTCAGTTGGATGAAATCGCCTTCGGAATTGCGCGGATTGCCCTCGCCCGGGTTCAGTACGAGGGTGCGCCGGGGCGCATCCGGCTCGGCGGCGCCGGCCGCAACGCCCAGGACCAGAACGAGGACAAGAACGGCTCCCTGTTTCATGACGGCTCCTTCTGTCGTGCTCCGGTCAGGAGCGTTCGGGTTCAGGCGGGCGTTCAGCAGGCGCGTCCGCCCTCGTTGGCTACGGAAGCGGAGGCCGGTTTCAGCGGCGGCAACGCTTCGGGCAGAACACCTCGGGCGCGTTTCCACATGAGGGCGGCTTCGAGGATCATCCAGGCCTCAAGAAGCAGCACCGCGCCTCCGATGGCGGCCAGGAGCCAGTTCGCTTTCGCGGCCCAGTTGATTACGTTGATGCCCATCGCCCAGGCGGGCAGGAGCACCATGACGGCGAGCGGAATCGCCAGCACGTAGGCCGGGCGGCTGTGGCGGATCAGGTAGAAGGCAACCACCAGGAACGCCAGCCCGGCGAGCAGCTGGTTGATGGCGCCGAACAGCGGCCACAGGATCAGCCCGCCCGAGCCCGGACCATTCGGTCCCGGGAGCATGGCCAGCGCGCCGCCCGTAACCACCGCCACGGTTGTGGCCGCATACTTGTTGCGCAGCGCGGGGATATGCACCACGTCCGCCAGTTCCTGCACGATATACCGCTGCAACCGGGTGGCGGTGTCGAGAGTGGTCGCGGCGAAACAGGCGATCATGACGGCCGTGATCCCGATGGCCAGGGGGAGGGGGATGCCGGTGGCGGCAATCAGGTTGCCTCCGCCTTCAATGAAGGCGCCCACGTTGCGCGCCAGCCCGCTCATCGCGCCCCACCCGCCGCCGTAGTACGCGGACCACGCCGCGGCGCCGGTGAGGGTTTCGCCCTTCTCGACCACGCCCAGGCCGAGTCCCGCACCGCAGGCCAGGATCACGATGACGGCGAGCGCGCCTTCCATGAGCATGGATCCGTACCCGACAAACTGGGCATCGGCCTCGTTGCGAAGTTGTTTCGACGAGGTGCCCGACGACACCAGGCAATGAAACCCGGAGATAGCGCCGCACGCGACCGTGATGAACAGAAACGGGAACATCGGCGGCGCGTCCGCGGGAACGTCGCCGTTGATGGCGGGCGCCACCATGTCAGGATGGGCCACCCCCAGGCCCAGCACCAGCAGTATCAGCGCCACAACCAGCTGGTGGGAATTGATGTAGTCCCGCGGCTGGAGAAGCATCCACACGGGCAAAACGCTCGCGAAAAAGCAATACACCAGGAGGAGGGCGGTCCAGATGACCACGACCGAGTTGAGGCCGCTGAAGAAGCCCGCATCACTGCCTGCGAAGAGGGGTGCGCCCAGCAATTTGCTGAGATCGATCGGCAGCAGATAGACGCCCGCCGCGACGGCGGCGTACAAGATCACGAGAGCGAGAAGCGAGGGCGCCAGCAGGTGGCCGCCGCGCCGGTAGATCCAGAATCCCACGCCCACCGCCACGGGCATGGCCACCCACACCGACAACACGCTCTGGGGGTAGTTGGAGAAGATGACGGCGATCACCAGCCCGAAGATGGCGATTACGACCATCAGCACGAAAAACAGCACAATCAGGAACAGGACGCGCGCCCGGGGCGAAATCATCCGGCCGGCAATGTCGCCGATCGACTGGCCCCGGGACCGGAGCGACACCACCAGGGCGCCGAAATCGTGCACGGCCCCGATGAATATGGAACCCAGCAACACCCACAA
>JAAYAQ010000099.1 GCA_012719295.1 Candidatus Hydrogenedentota bacterium
CAGGCGAAACAGCACAGTACGGCTGCGAGTGCATCCAGATACGCAGGTCCCGTTCAATATGCGAGTTCCCCAGGATAAGCCACAGTATGCGTTTGAACCGTTGTCGAAACCATAGAGCGGGCTCCACAGCCCGCACGGTTGGGACATCGCCCCGGTCGATGGGGCGAAACCCGGGCTAGATTACGTTGCCCCGCCCATTCGTACGCCGCCGGCGTGTACCGGGAATACTATCCTTCCCGTCGGTGACGCATCAACCCTCTCGTGCGGGGGCCCTGTGGCGCTCCCGGTCTCCGCCAGCGGGAAGGCTCCTGATGCCGTGGGGTTCTTTCGGGTATAATGGATGTTGCAGCGGATTGCCCGCTGTTCCCGCTTCCAAAGACGCCACATTCTTTTGAGGAACAGAGGATACGCCAATGAAAGCCCTGCCGCTCGTTCTCACCGTGATTCTCACTGGAGTCAGCGCCTGCAGCACCATGTACTACGGGGCCATGGAAAAGGTGGGTATACACAAGCGCGAGATCATGGTGGATCGCATCAAGGAGGCCCGCGACACCCAGAACGAGGCCAAGGAACAGGTGCTGACGGCCATGGAACAGTTCAAGCGCGTTGTTAACGTCGAGGGCGGCAACCTCGAGAAGGAATACAACAAGCTCAATGCAACACTGCAGAAGACCGAGGCCGAAGCAACCAGGGTGCACGACCGGATCAGCTCGGTGGAGGACGTTTCGGACGCACTGTTCCGCGAATGGCGCGCGGAAATCAAGCAATACACCAGCGACACGCTCCGGGAAGCGAGCGAGCGGAAATACGAGACTACGCAGGAAAAGTACGCGGAATTCATCGAGGCCATGAAGCAGGCGGAGAGCAAACTGGAACCGGTCCTGGCGTTGCTGCGTGATCAGGTGTTGTTCATGAAGCACAACCTGAACGCGCGGGCCATCGCGGGATTGAGCGACGAAGTGGTCACGGTTCAGGCCAACGTGGATACGCTGGTTCGCGACATGGAAGCGGCCATTGCCCAGGCCGATTCGTTCATGGCGTCGCTTCAGGCGGAATGATCTCGTTCTGCCGGCCCCTTTCGCATGAATCACAGGATGCCGCGGGCGACGGCCACGGTTCTTGCCCGGCGGCCAGGGATCGTCAGTGGTTCCGCCACTGGAACAGGAGGGCCTATGCGACCCGGAACGTACCCGGCCATCATCAGAAGAGGCTCTTCAGCCAGGATACCGGCCGTTCTCTTTCTGCTCATGGCGCTTGGCGTGTCGTTGGACGTCACCGCGTCCGCGGCCTTGTTGGAACCCTTGCGGGCGGTCTATCTGCACCCGGCTCCTTTCAACGACGCCGAAATGAGCGCTGAACAGCGCGCGAGCCGGATTGCGGCGGTGCTGGAAGATGCCCGCGACTGCGGACTCTCCACGGTATTTCCCTACGCGAACACGTCCGGGGGCCGCGCGTACTACCCCAGCCAGTATCTGCGGCCGGCGGGGACCGAGGACGGGGACACGCTGGGCTTGATTGCGCGGGAAGCACAGGCGCGCGGCTTGGGTGTGATGCCGGCGATATGCGTGCTGGTTTCCGGCCATGACACGCCGGAGGGTATCCTGGAGACGCATCCGGACTGGGCGCTCCGCACACCCTCCGGTGAACCCATGGGGTGGATTTCTCCTGCTCACGCCGAGGCGCGCGCCTGGGTGGCCGGCATGGTTCAGGAACTGGTGGCGCGTGTCCGTCCTGGCGGTGTGTTGCTCGATTACCTCCGGTATCCGAACGAAGACGTGCTTCTTGATCCGGCGAGTGCGGCGGCCTTTGACGCGGCCGCGCCGGCCGGTGAGACCGAGGCCGCCCGGAAAGAGCGGCTGCAGCGATTTAAAGAGGAGTCGCTGAGCACGTTGGCGGGAGAGATCAGCCAGGCACTTCGGAGTCAGCAGCCCGACATTCGCATCGGCCTGTATACCTGGGGTCCTCACGTGCCATTCAAGCACCCCGTGGCCCAAAGCTGGCCGGACTGGGTGCGAAACGGGTACATCGACATCGTGAATATCTCCGGCTATTGCTACCGCAAGAATTACGGGGAACGCTACCTGGAGGTTTTTGAGAAGCGCGTCCGCGACTCCGTGGAACTGGCGCGTCAGACGGGAACCTCCCCTTCCCTCTCGTTCGCTTTGGGGATGCATACGAGCCACGGCGCGCTCGAATCGGCGTCGGAGATCACGGTCTACCGCTCGCTGGCGGAGAAAGCGGGCTGTCCCGGCGTAGCCGTTTTTGCCTGGGCGGGGCTGGAGAAGTTCCTGCCCGATGTGATTCAAGGCGGTTATCTTCGTGATACCCCGCACGAAGCGCGTGCGGCCTCCGGATGGAAAGTCCGGCTGACCGTTGATTTGGGCAGGGATACGGGTCAGAACTTCGGGTCTCTGTTTGAAGCCGTGGCCCCGGACGGGAAACCGGCGGCCGGGGCGGGATTCCTTGGCGCGTACAACACGTACTATCGCGCCAGCCGGCACACGCTGCATTTCTATGTGAAACCGCCACATGGCCTCGACATGGTCCAAGCGGCGCCATTCCCCAGACCGTCCGGCAGCAGTCACCATTATCTGTTCGATGTGGCTGAGTCGGTATACGCTACGGATCGCTCCGGCGAGACACCCGTCCAGCGCTGGGAAGCGGGAGCGGGCCGGTGGACCGCCGTTGATCCTCCCCAGCCCCCGGCGTTCGTCGTCGGCCGCCATCGTATGGAGTGTTTCCCAAACCGGGTCACGGTCGACGGGCAGGAGGCATTCCGGTTCGACGCGAGCCGTGGCGCCGCCGGGTCGTATTACTATGCTCAGGGATGGCTGTTCTTTCACGTGGCTGAAGCGAATTCACCGGAACGCCGCACCGCAATCCAGGCCTGCCCGTGGGATGTGGGGGCGCAGCCGGAGCCGGACCTTGAGCAGGCGGTGGTTCTCCCGCTTACCGCCCCCGGCGAATTTCCGTATTCCTATGGTCAACTGGACCAGGATGTTCTTGTGGGCTCAAACAACGGCGGGGTATACCGGTTTCGTAAGGGACAATGGTCCACGCTTCGCAAGGCCGACCCGACAACCAGCTTCCAGCTGTACGCCATGATCAACTACCGGGACCGGCTGCTGATGGGCCAGTATCCCGCGGGAGAGTTGTTTGAAGTGGAGGGCGACGAGCTGAAACATTTGGCCGGCTGGCCGCCGCGGCCCGCAGGGGCCGGTCCCAGCGCGCGGGAAGCGCAGACCCTGACCTTCTATCGCGGCGACCTTTTTGCGGGCGTGTGGCCCTGGGGCGAGGTCTGGCGTTTCAAGGATGCGGATTCCACCTGGGAATACGTGCGGCGGCTTTTCGCGGAGCCCCCGATGACCCTGGAGGTACAGGCTCCGTACGAACAGGAAATGACACAACTCGGCGAGAAGGTCAATAACCTGTGGGGTCAGCGGGTAACGGCGCTTGTACCGTTCCGGGAAGGCTTGCTGGCCTCCACCTCGAACAAGAACGGGGCCCCCTGCGAACCGCGCCTGACGTTTCTGGAGGGCGGGCGCGCCCGCGAGTATGGGGAAGTGCACCGGCTCTACCTGCCGGGTCATTTGTCCGTGCCCATTGCGTGGACGGGCGTGGCCACCGATCTTGAGTTCGAGATCACGCCCGCCGGCATGAGTGTGAGCCAGGATGGCCGGGAGCTGGGGTCGGCGACCTTCCCCCCTGCCTCCATGGACGGGTTCTCCATCGAATACGTCCGGTGGAGCGATGGAGTGTATGGTCCGTTAGCGGGCCGTTTGTCGGCCGAATCTCTGGAAGGGCCCACCACATGACCGGTCCAATCCGTGCGTTAAACCCCGTTGACCGTGCCCGGTCGGCGGGCCGGCAATACCGGAACCGGCTGCCGCGGCAGAGGAGAGTGCAGATGAGGATGTGGCGCATACTCGCGTTGTATGGATTGCTCCTGACAGTCTACTGGGCGGCGTTTGGCGAGGAGGCCGAGCCGTACCCCCGCGTGACCCGGGAGGCCTTCGAGGCGCGTCGGCCGTTCTTTGCATACGACAAAGACATCCCGCTGGACGGGCGCGTCGTGCTCGAGAAGCAGGGAGACCATTCCACACGGTGGAAACTGGTCTTCCGGGGCGTGCAGGGGTTCCTGGTGCCGGGCTACCTCGAGATTCCGGAAAATGCCAGCAAACCGTATCCGCTGGTTGTGCTCCTTCACGGCTGGAGCGGCGGGAAGGAGGACTGGTGGCAGGAAGGCAACTACATCAACGGCTCGGAAATGCGCACGGCCCTGCTGGAGGCCGGTTATGCCGTGTTGGCGTTTGACGCCGCGGCACATGGCGAGCGCAGCCATGAAATCGACTACCTTCATGTGAATGCCTACGACGATCCCGCGGCGCCGCCGCGGCGCAACTACTTCTCGATCCCGGAAATTGTGATTCAAACGGTAAAAGACTGCCGCCGGGCCCTGGATTATCTCGAGGAACGGGGCGACATCGACATGGGCCGTGTGGCTGCGCTGGGCTACAGCATGGGCGGCGTGAATACCATGCTGCTCCTGGCCCTTGAACCCCGCATCAAGATGGGGGTCGCCTGTGTGCCCCCCTGGTACAACGCCGCCTGGACGCCCGTGGAACCGGTGGACTACACGTGGGGCATCCTCGACAAGCCGTTGTTGATGCTCATGGGCCGCAAGGACGGATTCTATACGGAAGCAGCGATCGAGGCGTCGACAAAAGCCTATCTGAACCCCGGCAGCACCCAAGTCATCTGGTACGACAGTGACCACCAGCTCACGTCCGTTTACGTCGCCGATGCCGTGGAATATGTGAAACGGCATCTCTAGCGTTGCCACAGACCGTGGCCGGTCAGGCGACAAAACGCCGGATCCCGGCGGCCGGACGCCCGCGTTTTGACAGCTTCCTCCGTGCCCCGTAGAATTTGCGGATGCGCATCGGTCTGCTCACCCTCGGTTGCGACAAGAACACCGTGGACAACGAATACATCGCGGGGCTTTTCGAGTCCCGCGGGTGTAGCGTCGTGTTTGAACCGGCGGCGGGTGGACCCGGTCTCGATGCGGTGGTTGTTCTCACCTGCGGGTTCATCGCCGACGCCCGGGAACAGTCCGTGGAGGCGCTTCTGGCGTGGGCCGAGGTGAAAACCCGCGACGGCGGTCCCCGGATCTATGCGGCGGGCTGCCTGGCGCAGCGGCATGCCGCGGAATTGCTCAATGCCATCCCGGAACTCGACGGCATCGCGGGAGTCGGGCAATTCGAGCAGATTGTGGACCTTGTGTTGTCCGGCGCCTCGCGCGCGAACCTGGTGCGGCCGGAACCCCTGGTGGAGATCGGCTCACCGTTGCCGCGCCGCAGGGCCAGAGCCCTCCCGTATGCGTTCCTGAAGATCGCCGACGGCTGCAATCACACGTGCTCTTTCTGTTCCATCCCCCTCATGAAGGGGCGTTTGCGCTCCGTCCCGCGCGACATTCTCCTGGAAGAAGCGCGAGCACTACTGGCGTCGGGCGTCCGCGAACTCATTCTCGTAGCGCAGGACATCTCGGTCTACGGCTGGGACCGCGACGACGGATATGAACTTCCCGGCCTGCTCGGCGATTTGTGCGCCCTGCCGGGCGATTTCTGGGTGCGCTGCATGTATTGTTATCCGGGCGGGATCACCGGCGAACTGCTCGACGTCATGGCTGCCGAACCCAAGATTGTCCCCTATCTCGACGTGCCGTTACAGCACTTCGACGCGGACATCCTCCGGCGCATGCGGCGGCCGTCGAGCCGCATCAGCCCGCGCCGGCTCGTGGCCCGCTTGCGCAAGGCGATACCCGGCATCGCGATCCGCACCACGCTGATTGTGGGATTTCCGGGGGAAACCCCGGCCCAGCACCGCCGGATGCTGGAGGGCATCCGCGAACTCCGGTTCGACTGGCTGGGGGCGTTTCCCTACTCGCGCGAGCCCGGGACGTCCGCCGCGAACGCGCCGCGCCAGGTGGGGAACCGTGTGCGTCAGAAGCGCTGGGAAGCGGTGATGGCCGCACAGGCCGAAATTGCCGAGGAGCAGAGCCGTTCGAGAATCGGTGCGGTTGAGCGCGTGCTTGTCGAGGGATACGACGAAGACCGCGGCCTCTGGTTCGGCCGGAGCGGCCGTGAAGCGCCGGAAGTGGACGGGCTGGTGCTGCTTCACTCCGCCGGAGCGCTCCAAGCCGGCCAGTTTGTCGCCGCCGAGGTCATCCGCGCCGAGATTTACGACGTGATCGCCCGCGTCCTTGACGCGCCCGCCCCGGATTCAGGCCAATGCCGGTATGACGGCCGGCGGAACAATGGAAAATGAGCCCTCGGCCCATCTATACTCGTCCACGGTCGGGGGTTACCGGGGAGCAGCCTTGATTCCATTACAGGGGGAGAGCAACGGCGCCTCTGAAGATGCGGTGGTCGCAGTCAAATAGCAGGAGTCGACGACCCATGAAACGATTGATTGCCATTTTCCTGTTCGTGTCCGCATCGCATGTGGCCGCCGCCGCTCCCGACGCGCGGGTTGATGCACTGAAAACGGAAGTAGCCGCCAGGGGCTGGATCGTCTATGGCGCGCGCAGCGACAACGGCACGTGGGACCTGTTCCTGTCGCGTCCTGACGGCAGCGCGCGGCGCAATATCACTAACACCCCCGATTTTGAGGAGGCGGCGCCCCGTTTTTCGCCGGACGGGTCCCGGCTCCTTTTCCGCCGCCTCGAAAAAGGGACGACCATTGACCACGACCGCTGGGGGTTCCAGGGCGCCCTCGTTATCGCGAACGCCGATGGGTCCAATCCCGTGGCGGGCGAAGACGGTGCGGCCCCATGGGCTTCGTGGTCGCCTGACGGCAAACAGGTGGTCTGTCTCGACAAGCAGGGCATCCACGTGCTTGACCGCGAGACCCGGAAAGAAGTGCGCGACGTCATGAAACGCCAGGGCATCTATCAGCAGTTGTTTTGCTCGCCCGATGGCCGCTGGTTCTGCGGCGTGGCCAATGTCGGGGGCGAATCGTGGACGGTAGTCCGGATGAACGCGGCGACCGGCGAGATGAACACGGTACGCACGTTTCAGAACTGCACCCCGGACTGGTTTCCGGACTCCGAACGGATCATTCTGTCGTCCCGGCCGGCGGGTCAGCAGGTCAACGACGGGTACGGGTACACGCAGTTGTGGGCGGTCGACGGCGCGGGCGGCAATGATCGATTGCTGTACGGGGAGGAAGGGTATCACATCTACGGGGGCGCGGTGTCGCCGGACGGCGCCTACGTGCTTTTCTCGAGGTCGCCGCAGGATGGCTCGGGCGCCGAAAACGCCGGCGGCGAGATTTGCATCCTCCGGATGGCGGATACGCCGACGATAGCGGGCGAAAGCACGGAACTGCGGAAGCTTCATCCCGCGACGAAAGACGGACCGGTGCTCTTCCTGACACAGGGCTGGGAGCCCCACTGGACCTATGCGGAATCAGGAGGCGAGTGATGAACAGCGGAGCACAGCGCCTGATGCGCGGCATGGCGGTGTTCGGTTGCGTGGTGGCGTGCGTATCTTGCGGGGGTGGCACGCAAACAGGGGAAGAGGCACACGTGACCACGCTGGGAACGGTCGAGGTGACGGCGGAACTCGTTGAAATTCCGGGGGAACTGATCGACCGGCCCATGTATGACTATGCCCATGTCATGAAATACCGGGTTCTCACGGTACACCGGGGCGGCGATGTCGGCGACGTCATTTATGTGGGTCACTACAACCCCCTCAAGCCGCGCGACGCGGTGGCCGACGCGCGCGTGCCCGAAGTGGGCGGCACGGTGAAATCGTTCCGCGTGGGCGACGTTCACCGGATGGCGCTGGAGTTTCCGATTGACGAGTGTTTCATGGGGGGCATCATCAACAAGTACCACGAAGAGGGTGTCTCGCCGGTGTACTGGGCTGTCTGGACTAATCGCGCACGCCGGCCCTGATTCATGGTTTTCACATCGCACATTTTTGTTTTCTACTTCCTGCCACTGGTGCTTCTCGCCTACTATGCCGTCCCGTGGAAGCGCAATCTTCTCCTGCTCTTCGCGAGCTACATCTTTTACGGCTGGTGGGACCCGCGCTTTGTCGCGCTCATGTTTCTGGCAACGCTGGCCAACTACGTCTGCGGGGGGATCATCGCGCGCGCCCCGCATGGCTCGCGCACACGCCACGCCGCGCTGGTGGCCGCGGTCGCAATCAGCCTCGGCATGCTGGGATTCTTCAAGTATTTCGTCTTTGCGCAGAACAACCTGAACGCGCTGGTGGTCTGGTTTGGCGGCACGCCGTTTCCGGTCCTGCAGGTGGTTCTGCCGGTCGGGATCTCGTTCTTTGTCTTTCAGAGCCTGAGCTATTCCATCGACGTCTACCGCGGCGAATCGCCCCCCGTACGGTCGCTTGCGGATTTCGCCTGTTTCGTGGCGCTGTTCCCGCAACTGATCGCCGGGCCGATCGTCCGGTACAACACCATCGCGGAACAGTTGGTCGAACGCGAGCACAGCCTCGACAAATTCGCCTGCGGAACCGCCCTGTTCATCTTGGGATTCGCCAAGAAAGTTCTACTGGCCAACGCCATGGGCGCGGTGGCGGACGCGGTCTTCGGCGCGGAAACACGGGGTTGCCTGGACGCCTGGTTCGGCGTATGCGCCTACGCGTTCCAGATCTACTATGACTTCTCCGGCTATTCCGACATGGCCATCGGGCTTGGGCGGATGTTCGGGTTCGAGTTCCTCCGGAATTTTGATTCGCCGTATCTTGCCGACAGCATTACGGACTTCTGGCGGCGCTGGCACATCTCCCTTTCGACGTTTCTGCGGGATTATCTCTACATCCCGCTTGGCGGCAACCGGAAAGGCCCCTGGCGCACGTACGCCAATCTTGCGATCGTGATGTTGCTGGGCGGACTCTGGCACGGGGCCAGCTGGGTATTCGTAATCTGGGGCGCCTACCATGGGTTCCTGCTGGCGTTCGAACGGTGGCGCGGCAAGGAGAGCGTGTATGCCAGGCTCCCCCGGCAGATCCGCGTCGGCTTTACGTTTGTCCTGGTGCTGTTTTCGTGGGTGCTGTTCCGGTCACCGACGCTCGCGGAAGCCGGGGCGTACTTCCAGGCCCTGTTTGCCCTGTCGAACGCGGACGGGAGCCCGGCGCTGCTCGCGGGCGAGCTGTACACGCGGGGAAACGTGGGGCTCATGGCCCTCTGCGCGCTGGTAGCGTTTCAACGGGTGCAGGCGTTCGACTGGGTGCAGCGCATGTCGTGGCCGCGCCTGCTGCTCGTGCTCGCCGTGTTCGTGTATTCATTGCTGACCATGTTTGTGCAGGCTTTCAATCCGTTTTTGTACTTCCAGTTCTGAGGACCGCAAAGGAGAGGAGCGCGCAGATGCAGTACAGCCGCCGAATCAGCCTCTCGCTCACGGCAGCGTTTCTGCTGCTCGTCTTCGGCATGCCCCTGAGCCAGGCGGCGCTCGAACTGGCCCGGGGCGACCGGCCGCACGCGCTGGAACTGCTTCTGCATGTCCCCACAAAGGCCAACCTCCGCCAGTTCGAACGGGAACTGGACAACGCTGCGTGGGCCATCCGGCGCTCCCGTCCCTGGATGCAGCTGTTGCAGTTCACGGTTCTTCACCATGCGGGGCGGGACACGCTGCCCGGGCGAAACGGCTGGTTCTTTTTCCGGCCCGGCGTCCGTTATCTGGTCGAACCCCTGCCCGAGCCGGCCCGGGATACCGCCCCCCTGGCGGCCATCCTTGCGTTCAAGGCAGAGCTCGACGCGCGCGGGATCGCGTTGGTGGTGATGCCCGCGCCCGGAAAGGCCAGCGTCTATCCCGAACTACTCACGCGCCGTGCCCTCGGCCACATGGCGCCGATGAACCGGCATACGCTTGACCTGCTCGCGCGGCTGCGTGACGCCGGTGTGGACGTGGTGGATCTGTCGGCGCTGTTTTGCGGGAGTGAACGTCCCGGCCTGTACCTCGCGCAGGACTCGCACTGGTCGCCCGAGGGGATGGAACGCGCGGCCGGGGCGGTCGCCCGCCACCTGTTCGACCGCGGCCTGGTGAAACCGGGCGGCACAGAGTATGCGGAGCGGCCCGCCCCGGTCGAGCGGCTGGGCGATCTGATCCTGATGATGCAGTCGCCGCCGGTCGAACGCCTGTTTGCGCCCGAACGCGTGGATTGCCGGCAGGTGGTGCAGGCGGATTCCGGGACCTTGTATGAAGACGATCCGGCATCGGAAGTGCTTGTGCTGGGCGACAGCTTTCTGCGCATTTATCAGCTGGACGAGCCGGGCGCGGCGGGGTTTACGGCGCA
>JAAYAQ010000520.1 GCA_012719295.1 Candidatus Hydrogenedentota bacterium
GCCGGCATAGACCGTGACGCCGCCCCAACCGAAGGGCTCGTCGCTGTTCGGAACGACGTGGAGACGCACCACAGCAGCGGATTGATCGGGCCGGGTATTTGTGAACCGGATGAAGAGCCTGCCGGGTCCCACGAGCTGGGTTTCTTCGGCGAACGCGCAGTATACCGCAGTCAGGATCAATGCCGCGCTGGCGGAGAATCGCAGGGTACGCACGGTGTTCTTCTCCTCTCCCGGCAAACGCCCCGCGGGTCACGGCCGGTGGGGTTCGGCGAGGGGTTTGCTCGTAATCAATCCAATGCCGCGGCCCATGTCGCCGACGGCGCAATAGAACATATAGAGCGTGTCGTTATCGGGATTGCGGACAAGCGAGATCTTGTGCGCGTAGGTTTTGTCGAGTCCGCTGAGGTTGCCGCCGGCCTTGTGCAAGGGTTCGGGGTGGCTGGTCCAGTGATACAGGTCGCGTGAGAAGGCGGCCATGATGTGCGCCCCGCCGCGTCCTACGCCGAAATAGAACATAACCCAATGGTCGCGGTCACGATAGACCTTGCCGTCGGAACAGAACTGCTCGTCGTAGCTGCCGGGACCCCCGTTTCGGACGATCGGGTTACCCGCATAGCGGTTCCAATGGAGCATATCGGTGCTGGTGACGAGCCCCATCTGCTCGACGGAACCGTTGGCCGCATTGTAGAAGTTCATGAAGAGGCCGTTGTGTTCGAGAAGCCAGGGCGCATAGATGCAGTCCTTCTCCCAGTCCGCGGCGCCTTGAATGCTCAGGATCGGGGTGTCTTCGGACACGCGGACCCAGGAATCGCCGTCGCTGCTCCAGGCGGCGCCCTCGTACCCCGGCCGTATCTCGTAGCCGCCCTGTTGGGGATAGCAGCTGTAGAGGGCCCAGAACTTGTCCTGCCATTTTTCGAGGGTTCGGGGACCGTCCACGTCGTACGAGGTGTAGAGGACGCCACAGATGGCCACGCCGCCATGATCGAACGCGCCCTCTTTCCCGTAGCCCATGACGAGTCCGCGGGGCTCCCACTGCACCAGGTCGCGGCTCACGGCCAGGGCGGTCTGATATCCCTTCCCATCGAACCCGGTGTAGAACATGCGCCATTCGTCGCCATGCCGCCAGACGAGGGGGCAATCGACCATGGTGAACGCCAGGCCGGGCTCGAGCGCCGCGGAAACCACATGGCCGGGATGGTAGTGCCAGCCGCGGTAGGGCGCGGACCACGCATCGATGGTCTCCCGGTCGATGGGCAGGTTGTCCTGGGGAGGGGCCATCTCCGCTGCGGAAACCCACGCCGCCGCGGAAACGGTCACGATGACCAAGGGGAGGAGCGTACGGAAGACTATGTGCATATTGACTCCAGGTCGCTGGGTTGTTTTCGACTTCCGGGAGATCCAGGATACGCTAAGCATAACATGAGCGGCGAAGAACGGGCACGCGTTCCCGTTCGCATGCAACCGGTATGCGTGGATTCTGCAGGAAAAGAGGGGCGTGCTTTGAGGGACGGGGATTGATTTGATTCCGGAACGGCGCTGTCACTACCATGCTGGAGGAACGGGATTTGGGAGCATCGAACGCGCCGGGGGTAGCTTGGAAGGTATTGCGAATGATCGACCTGAGTAAACTGAAGAATCCTCTGGACTGGATTCAGGCGCGCAAGGAGATTGAATCCTCGGTGCTGAAGGTATTGGGAAAGCTCCCGAAGGAACGGGCCGAACTCCAGTTGAAGGTGATGGACGAGGAGTCTTTTCCGGGCTACACGCGGCGCCGTGTGAACTATTTTGTGAGCGAGTGGGAGCGGATTACGGCGTGGCTGTTTCTTCCGGATCGCAAGGACCAGGTGCCGGGGATCGTGTGTTGCCACAGTGAGCACCCCGAGGGCAAATCCGAACCGGCCGGTCTGACCGGCGAACGCCTGATGGCGCTTGCGGTGCATTATGCCGAGCAGGGCTACGCGACACTCGCGCCCGACAGCGCGACGGCGGGAGAACGCGTATCGCCGGGCAAGGACGCGTACGACACGACGAACTTCTACAAAGACTGGCCCAAGGGGTCGCTTCTGGGAAAGATGATGTGGGACTACACCTGCGGCCTGTACGCACTTGGCGACATTCCGGGGGTGGACGGCTCGCGTCTTGGGATTGTCGGGCACGGGTTGGGCGGCACGTGCGCGCTGCTGGTGGCGGCGTTTGACGAACGGGTGCAGGTGTGCGTGGCGAGTTGCGGATTTACGCGGTTCCACGACGACAAGCAGCCGGGCCGGTGGGTGCAGGATGGCGACTGCGCATTGGCGCCCAATCTGAAAGAGGCCGTGGCGAAGAAGGAGTTTCCGTTTGACTGGGAACACGTGCTGGCGCTGGCGGCGCCCACGCCGACACTGCTGATCACGGCCTTGAACGACGAGAAACTGGCGAACACGAAGAGCTGCCAGAAAGCGAAGGATGCCGCCGGGAACATCTACCGCATGCTGGGTCGGGAAGACGCCCTGGAAAACTGGACGCATTCGAAGGGCCGCGCCATGACCGTCGAGACGGTGGACGCATCGGATTCGTGGTTTGAGCGCTGGTTGTAGGCCGGCCGCGGCGGCCTCGAAAAGCGCCGGGAACAGAGGGCGCGGAAAACCCGGATTTCGGGAATTTGCAGGAGGATTGAATCGTTGTTGCCAGGGTAAGGTGTTGACTGCTCCTGAGGAGCGGCGACGGCGCCCGGCAGAACAGGAACTGAATCGAGCCGTTCGCAGCGTTTTCCCCATTGGATGGCGGCGCCGGACCGTGTTAAGGACTCATTATCCGGCGAGAGATGCGGTTGTGCCAGCCACACCATGGAGAAACGTCTATGACGCAGTTGCGAGTGATTCACAGTGAACCCGGGCGCACAATGAGTAAAGAGAAAACGCCGGCCCTGGATGCGCAGGTTGCGGAACGCATCGCCGCGCTCGTGAGCGGCGTCGAGCGCGTGATTTTCGGGAAGCGCGAGACGGTCAAGCTGTGCGTGACCGGTCTGCTGGCGCGGGGGCATATTCTCATCGAAGACGTGCCGGGCATTGGCAAAACCACGCTGGCACAGGGTCTGGCGCGTTCCATCGACTGCAAATTCAGCCGGATTCAGTTCACCAGCGACATGCTGCCTTCGGACATCCTGGGGGTGACGGTGCTGAATCCGAAGACCCGCGAGTTCGAGTTCCGGCCGGGACCCATATTCGCGGGGGTGGTATTGGCGGACGAGATTAACCGTACCCCGCCCAAGAATCAGAGCGCGTTGCTGGAGGCCATGAGCGAGTCTCAGGTCTCGGTGGACGGCGTCACGCGGCCCCTTCCCCGGCCGTTTATCGTCCTGGCGACGCAGAACCCCATTGAATACGAGGGGACGTACACGCTGCCGGAATCGCAGCTTGACCGGTTCATGCTGCGGGTCGAGATGGGCTATCCGGGGAATGAAGACGAGTTGCACATCATGCGGCGGCGGGACCCGCGGGCGGCCATGGCGCATCTGGAGCCGGTCCTGTCGGCCGGTGAGGTTGCGGCGCTTCAGGAGCAGGTGCCGGACATCCACGTGGACGACAGCGTGGCCCGCTACATTCTGGCGATAGTTCAGGGGACACGGCAGCACGAACACATTCAGCTCGGGGCCAGCCCGCGTGCGGCACAGGAGTTTTATGAGGCCTGCCAGGCCCATGCGCTGGTAGAAGGCCGGGATTACGTAACGCCGGATGACGTGAAGCAACTGGCCGTGCCGGCGCTGTCGCACCGGGTGCTGGTCCGTTCCCGGGAAGGGAATCTGGCCGCGGCCGCCCGGGCGCGCGCGCGGGCGGTGTATGACGTGGTCAAGAACACGCCGCTTCCACGGTGAGCGCGATGCGTCTGCGTACGCGCAACCGGACGTGGCGCCTGCCCCGTGCGGGCCAGGTATTCATCCTGATGTCGCTCGTCGTGCTCCTGGCGGCCTGGAACAGCGGGATGAACCTTCTCTACCTGCTGGTAGGCGGCCTGGTCAGTTTCCTGGTATTGTCGGTCTTCTTCTCCGCCAGGAATCTGCGCGGCCTGACGGTCGTCTGCGAGGCGCCGTCCGCGGTTCATCGGGGCGAGCACGTCGGGATCATGGTGCGCGTGGAGAACCGCAAGGCGGTGCTGCCGACCATCTCGCTGCACATCGAACTCGCCGAAAACCCGGGCCAATCCGTGGGTTACCTGGTGAAACTCCCTGCGCGGAAGGCCGGGGTCGTGCGCATCAGCGCGCAGTTTCCCAAACGGGGCGTGTTTCCGCCGCCGCCTATCGATCTCGTCACGACATTCCCGTTCGGGCTGATAGAGACGCGGCTCCGAATACACGCTTCAGGGGAAGTGCTTGTGTATCCCCGGGTGCATTCGGTGCGCCCGGCCGCTCTGGACACCTTGCGCGGTTCGGGCGATGTGCCGCGGCTGGTCCGGGGCCTGGGCGACGAGTTTTTCGGCCTGCGGGACTACGTGCCGGGCGACGATCTGCGGCATGTGGCGTGGCGCATCAGCGCGCGTGCGGACGAGCTGGTGGTCAAGGAAATGGCGCACGAGACCTCGCGGTACGTACTGTTTATCTTTGATGCGCGCGAGCGGCAGGCGCTGCCGGACTTCGAGGAGCGGTTTGAGGAGGCCGTTGAACTCATCGCTTCGCTGGGGGTGACACTTCTGAGCCGGCATTTCCGGGTGGGACTGCTGACGGCGGGCGAACACCTCGCGGAGGACGAGGGCAAGGCCCAGGCGACGCGCCTGCTGGAAAGGCTGGCGCGCCTGACGCCGGAACCGCTGTCGATGCTGGATCCCTTTTCGCAGGTGGCGCTTCTGGACGACTCGCGCCGGGGCATTCAGATCTTTGTGTCGCCCGACCCCGCAGACTGGGGAAAGCGGTTGGGCACGGGGCACGTGATGCGCCCGGAAGAAGTTGTGTATGCGTAAGAGCATCGACAGGATTCTGCAGGTGAGTACGGCGGCGCTGGTGCTGTCGGGGATCCTGGCCTTGTGGTCGGCGCCCACGGTTGGCGGCGGCATTTTCGCCATCGGGCTTGTGCAGTTGTTCGCCTGGACGGTCGGGGAGCCGCTCGACCGGCGTCACGGTTGGTACCGGTACCTGACAAACGGGGTGACGGCGCTGTTCGCGGCCACCCTGCCGTTTTGGGTGAAATCCCTGGGGCTGTTGCCGGCGGTGATTGCCCTGATCATGTTCATCCAGACGCACAAGCTCGCCCATCGCAAAGAACGCAAGGACTATTACCAGCTGTATCTGATGTGTTTTCTGTTGCTGGTAGCGGCCTGCGGCCTGGGGCCGGACCCGGCCATCGGCGCCGCCATGCTGTGCTTCCTGATCAGTGCGGTCTGGGCCTTGCTGGCGCTGCAAATCCGAACGGAAGCGAACCAGGTAGGGCCAAGCGGGATGGCGGACGTCATCCCGCTCTCAGAACATGAGCCCAACGCGGTCTCTTCCCGGACCGGCCTGCTGGATTGGGGCCTGATGCGGGCGGTCGGGATGGTGTGCTTTGCCGCCGCGCTGCTGACGGCGGGGATCTTCCTGGGCATGCCGCGCATGGAAGCGGGGATACTCGGGCGCAGCAACATTCTCGCGTCGGCGGAAACGGAGACGGCCACGGGCCTGAGCGACACGGTGGAAGTGGGCCTCGGCGGCCGGATCCGGATAGACCGGAGCCCGGTCATGCGCGTGGAGTTTCCGGAAGCGCCCGACGGCCGGTACGATGGGGAATTGTACTGGCAAAGCGGCACGATGGACTCGTTCACCACCCGGATCTGGGACCGGCTCGGGGGCCCGTACGCCATTGAAGACAGCCGGCAGCGGTCGGTTCCGATCCGCACGGGGAAATCGTCGGAAGTGGCGCGGGGACCTACGGGAGACGGGCGCCTGGTCCGCCAGATGATATTCCTCGAAGAAGTGACGCGGACGGGGCTCCCCTGCCTGGCCTCCCCCCTGCGCGTGACCTCCGACGGCTCGTCAATCAGCTGGAACCCGCTTGAAGACGGCTACTTTGTTCAGGTGGACCGGCTGAAATCGGGCAGCATCTCGTACGACGTGGTGTCGGAAGTGGTGACCCATTCGCCGGAGCAATTGCGCTCGGCCCGAACGGACTACGAGGGTTCCATGTCGGGTCAGGACTATTTCCTGTTGACCCGCCACAACCTTCAGGAACGAACGGTGCGGCTTGTGCAGGAGCTCACGGAACAGTACGAGACCCCCTATGACA
>JAAYAQ010000521.1 GCA_012719295.1 Candidatus Hydrogenedentota bacterium
CAACGCGACATCGTCACCCGCGTCCTCGACGCCATCGACGCAAAGAGACCGGTGCCCGGGTTCGACACCGAAGTCGCCGCCGATGTCATCCTGAACCGCGGTCTGACGCCTGAAGAAGTATGGGCACACATCATGGAGGTGATGGGGGAGGAGGCATCCGATACGCCGTAATCCGGCCACCGCATGACCTTCTCCGAAACGGCGGGTACGGGGCCTGCGCTCCGTACCCGCCGTGCGTTTTCTCGTTCGCACGGACAGCGCAGGATCAACGGGACTTCAAAAGCTCCCGTCAAAATGCCGCGCCCGGGCTTCCCGAACGCCGCCCCGGCCCTAATACTGGCAGCGAATCTGATAAGGACCGCGCGCCTGGGGCAACACGACGGTCTCCTGCTCCATCGTGCCCGGGGCGCCGTTTACGGTCACCGATTTCGGAGCGGTCCGGCCGGGGTGCCGCACGACCACGCGCAGATCCACGGCGGCGCCGCCCGCGGGCGGCTCAACGTCGATTACAACGGTATCGTCCGTGGCCTCCGTGCGCAGGGCCATCTTGCCGGAAAACGTCGGCGCGTCCTCCACGACGATCGACTGTCCCGGCGCGAACCACCGGCGCGGACAGCCCCGAAGCAGCCACAGCGCGCCCGGTTCCTGGTCGTCGATGACCATCCGCCGCAACATGTCGAGCAGCCGGCCGTTGCCCGACGCGTTCGGCTGAAACGGCGCATAATTCGCGTCGCTCACGTGGATCCGTTCCACCGTCTGAAAGCAGTCCTGCGTAAGGCCGTAGGCCAGATTCGAATAGAGGATGAGCAGCGCCTTCTCGATCTCCCCCCGGGCCAGCAGGTTCTCGAAATAGCCCCGCTCCGAGCTGTTCACGTACCAGAAGGGATTCCGCTTGCCCAGTTCCTTCGGTTCATCCATGCGGTTCGTCAAGCCAATCATCGTGCCCCACGTCTGCTGGAGATATCCGAACATCGCGTCGAACCGCGCGTCGGTGCGGGCGTCGAGCAGTCCCGTGGCGAACATGCAGCTGGGGCCGTCCGCCCACCAGAGCCCGCCCTGTTCCCCCTCGCGGGTCGCCACCAGGTTGGGCACGAACAGCAACCCCGTCGCCGGGTCCACGTACTGCGCCCGGCCTATGGCCTCCAGCAGGCAGTCCCGGTATTCCGACGCTTCTTCCCCAAGGCGCCCGGCTTCCGGCAGGCCCGCCGCCCGAAAGGCCTCCGCCATCTCCATCATGCCTTTCCACGTGAAGACGTCCGAGAAAAAGAAATGATGCCACCCTTCCCAGTCGTGGACCCGGCCCCGCGGCAACAAGCCGTAATAGCCCGCCTTCTCGCCGCTCTCGGTCGAGTGTCGCGTGCGCGCGCGTTCGCCCTGCACCCAGTCCCAGGCCGCCAGAATGCTGGCTTTGTTCTCGTTCAGCCACGCCGCGTCCCCGGAATACCGGTATTTCGCCGCCATTGCCCACAGGATCGAGCCGGTTTCGTTCGTCCAGCGCAGCAGAAAGTTGCCGCTGTAGCAGCCGTGTGCGGACACCGTCTCGCCCTCGGGTTTGCGGCCCGGTTCGGCATAACGGCCGATTCCCGACTGCCGTTCCGTGAAGAACCGGAGCGCCGGTTCCAGTTCGTTGTGATAGCCCAGCGCGCATAACGGCGCCACCATGTGCGCGCATTCCCATGGCCATACCCCTTCCCACATGGGCGACTGGAACGGCTCGTGCCAGGGCCGCTCGGGGTTCTTGCGAAGATTGGTCAGACACGAGAGAATCAGGTGCCGGTAGACGTCGTTCAGCCGGGGTTCCGGCGTCGTGAGCTTCATGCCCGGCTCCAGACCCTTGTCCCAGTACGCCTCAGCCCGCGCCAGGGCCGCGTCAAACGTCACTTCCCGCAGCAGCGCGGCGTCTTCGGCGGGAAAGAACCCCGGCGCGCCCGCAATCGCGAGATCCAGCGTCGCCGTCTCCCCGCCCTGCAGCTCGAACGTAAACGCCGCCACGTTGCGCAACACCTCCGGAAACAGCGGGTCCGCCGTGTGCGTTTCCAGGGCCTCAATCGCCTCAACGCCCACAGGCGAGCCGGTCCGGTACGCCAGCGCCGCCCGGTCGCCCACAAACACCGTGTCCCCGTCTACCCGCACTCCGAGCGAAGGCTCCAGCCACCGCGAGGCCGACGCCAGAAACGGCCCGTAGTTGGGATTCTGCGTGCCGTGCATCCGGCCGAGAAGTACATACAACGGCACCCGCCGCGCCTCCCCGCCCGTATTGCGCAACCTCATCCGCACCACCGCCACCTGCGGTTCGAGGCCCGTGACCGTCTCCTCATCCCTCGGCAGAATGGTCAGCGCGGTCTGATGCACCTCGTACGGCGCCGTCTTCCACGTGCTTTCCACGATCGGCTGATAGCCGCGGTGGAGGCTCCGCGTGACCGCGTACATATCCGGCAACTCAAACGGGTCGCCACAGGCAAAACCCACCCCGAACGCGTCGTTCGCGCGCCCCAGGGCGATGGAAAGATCCGGTTGCACATGCACGAACTCCGCCGCGTACCGCGCCTGGATCGGCACCCGCTTCGTCATCGGCGCGGCCATGCCCGTCAGCTCCTCCCATGCCACCTCGCGCTGCTCCGCGGCCACCCCGTCAAGCGTGGGGGAGACGAGCAGCCGTTCCCAGGCGCTGAGATACGCGGGCGCCGCCTGTTCGCGCGAAACCCGGTTCCGCTCGATGGCCTTGGTGTCCTCGCGCGCCGCCTGCCGCACCAGATCAAAACCCGGCGCCTCCACCGTGGGCGAAAGCGTCACCTCATCGATTGCCGCGTCCGCTTCATGGCCATCCAGCACGCCCATCCACCGCGTGACGCAAGGGAGCGAGCCCACATGAAACGCCTCCGCCTGCCGCGGCAGACCGCCTGCGCCGTGCAACCGGTGCCGAAGCGCCCCGTCAACATACAGCGCCCGGCACGGCCCCGCCTCGTCCCAGCACACCATCAGGTGATGCCACTCCCCGGCGCGCCAGTCCACCTTGGCCGCAAGCCCCTCAAGCGCCCCGTCTCCGCCGAAATACACCACACCGGGCCCGTCGCCCCCCAAAAACCCCAGAACGATCCGCGCCCCGCCATCCGGATTCGTGATCCCCCAGAAATACCGGTCGCCAAACGCGTTCACGCTGTCCCAATCCGGCCGCACCCACAGCGAAAGCGTGCCCTGGTTCGGATCAAAACCGCCCGCCGCCGGATATGCCAGCACCGCCCCCTCTGAAAACGACGCCGCTTGCCCGCTGCGCCCTTCCGTCAACCCGGCCCCTTCATTCCGGACCGGCGCCACGCCGTTCTCCAGCGCAAACCCCCCATCAAAGAGAATCCGCACCGGCGCGGCCTCCCCGTGCGCCTCCACCCCCGACAACCCCGCCAACAACGCGACGAATAGGCACATGACTCTGCTCCTGATACACGGGTTTACACCTCAGACCACGCAGACTACACCCTTCAGGCCGGTTTTCCCAATCCCGCGAACCGACCCGCCGGATATCCCTGACTCGCATCCGGCATCCTCCGCCCATCCGCTTCGATGGCCCGGACCCGCTTCGCGCCATGCCCCGCACGAGCTGCCGCCCGGTTGGCCAGGGGCATCCCGGTGAATGGTGGAAGGGCAGGTGCCTCGGCGAAAGCTTGTGTTGAGCTCAGGAAGACGGTTCAGGTCTCCAGAATTCCCCTTCGAACGGAGATACCTCGTTGCCCCGCGGACCTCACGCTGAACGTATCCCCGTACCTCCGGTGCAAGACCAGGCGCCCTGGCGGACGGACGGATTCTCGTGGTCGGCCAACGAGCCTGGGGCGCATGTCCCGCTGTCCCCGAAAACAGAGCCGCCTTCACCCCATCGAGTGTCCTGCCGGAACAAGTTGCCATCCACAACAAACCGCGCCAGCGGCCTCATCTGTAAGCTGCTGGCGCGTA
>JAAYAQ010000100.1 GCA_012719295.1 Candidatus Hydrogenedentota bacterium
GATTTGTTCAACCCCATTCGGGGTTGGGCCGCTGGGGTTGTCCGGAATCCCGTGTTCACCGTCTACGGGGCCGCCCTCCGGTTCGACCGGGGACACGTAGTCGCGCCGGGGCGGCGCCTGGAACATGTCCCCGTTCTGCTCCGGCACTTTAAAACGCTGAGATCTCTGTGCCCTCTGTGGCCAATCTCTTCCCGATCCGAATGGGTACACGTTGTCGCGCCGGGCCGGCGCCTGGAACAGGTCCCCGTTTTTCGCGGTGAAGCCCGAGGCTACTTGTTCAGCTCGTGGACTTTCTTCTCGATGAGCTGCTGGATTTCTTTGAGGCGTTTCGGCGTGTCGGCCTCGCAGCGCATGACCAGCACCGGCGAGGTGTTTGAGGCGCGGAGCAGCCCCCAACCGTCGTCAAACTCGATCCGCGCGCCGTCAATGGTGATGACCTTCAGTCCGAGGTCGTCCTTGAAATACCGGGTCGCCTGTTTGACGATCTCGAATTTCCGGGCCTCGTCGGTTTCAATGCGGATTTCCTCAGTCACGTAGGTCTTGGGCACATCGCCGAGGAGTTCGCTCAGGGGCTTCTTCGTGCCGCCGAGGATTTCGAGCAGCCGCGCGCCGGCGTAGACGGCATCGTCAAAGCCGTACCAGCGGTGTTTGAAGAACATGTGGCCGCTCATTTCTCCGGCGAGCTGCGCGTTGAATTTCTTCATCGCGGCCTTGATCAGCGAATGGCCCGTTCGCCACATGATCGCCTTGCCCCCGTGCGCCTCGATGTCCGCATACAGGGTGCGCGAGCCTTTCACCTCCGAGATGATGGTGGCGCCGGGCTCCGCTTTCAGGATATGCCGCGCAAAGAGAATCAGGAGCTTGTCGCCGAAGATGACCTCCCCCTTCTCGTTCACGACGCCGATGCGGTCGCCGTCGCCATCAAACCCGATGCCGCAATCGGCCCCGGTGCGTTTCACGGTGGCGATCAGTTTGGTCAGGTTCTTGGGGACGGTCGGATCCGGATGGTGGTTGGGGAAGCGTCCGTCCACGTCGCAGTAAAGGGGGATGACCTCGCACCCCAGCTGTTCGTAAAGGGGCACGCCCACCGGGCCGCTCGCTCCGTTTCCCGCGTCGACCACCACCTTCAGGCGGCGCTTGACATGAATGCCGCGAGCCACCCGGGCCAGGTATTTCGGCAGCAGGTCCATGCGCGTGACCGTGACCGGTTTCCGTGCCTTCGGAAACGCGTCGCCCAAGGCCACCCGGTACAGCTTCTGGATCTCTTCGCCGTGTATGGTCGAGGTGCCGACGGCCACCTTCATGCCGTTGTATTCCTTGGGATTGTGGCTCGCGGTGATCATCACCCCGCCGTCCACCGGCAACGTGAACAGCCCGAAGTAGCACAGCGGCGTCGGGGCCTGCCCGATGTCGATCACATTCACCCCCGCCCCCGTGATCCCGTCCATGACCGCGTGCGCATACGAACGCGAGGTCAGGCGGCCATCGTGGGCGACGACGAAGCAATTATTCTTGCGTTTGCCGCGCGTGTACGCCACGATGGCCTGTCCGAGGCGCTCGTAAATCTCTTCGGTGAGATCCGTGCCGGCGATGCCCCGGATGTCG
This sequence comes from Candidatus Hydrogenedentota bacterium, assembly GCA_012719295.1. Lineage (GTDB taxonomy): Bacteria > Hydrogenedentota > Hydrogenedentia > Hydrogenedentales > SLHB01 > UBA2224. The sequence goes on from JAAYAQ010000100.1 coordinate 1,606, forward strand.
TATTCACGGAAAATCTGCGGGTTCAATTTCATAACGGCAACACCTCCCCTGACAGTAGTTGTTCACTCGGGAAGAGGGTAGCAGTCCCGCGTTTTCCAAGCAACATCCACGCGCCGTTCGCCCGGCCCCGGCCCGGCGCCGGCGAGGCCCGGGCCCGGAGTCCGGCCGCCATGGTATACTGCGTCCTGTTCAGGGCGTGGAGACGGGCTGTGCCCACGCGCCCCGCCAAACGCTGTTCAGGAGGATCCGAGGTGACCCCGCGCCCCCCGCTCTATGCCCGATTCGCCGACAACAAGCTTATTCTGCGGGATGAACTGGCCATCGAGCGCACCCTGCTCGCAAACGAACGCACCCTGCTTGCATATCTTCGTTCCGGTGTCGCCTTGATCATCGCGGGCGTCACCATGATCCACTTTTCCGAGCAGGGGTGGTTTCTTGTGGTTGGCCTGTTCTGCCTGCCGGCCGGCATCGCCTGCGCCATCATTGGCGTTGTCCGGTTTCGCCGCGTGAACCGGTCGATGGCCTCAATACGAGAGCGGCGCGGCGAACCGCTTCCC
>JAAYAQ010000522.1 GCA_012719295.1 Candidatus Hydrogenedentota bacterium
CCGCCGCGTTCGTTTCCGGGGCGAAGGGCGACCTGTCTGGAGCGCCGTTTGCGGCGCTATTTCGCCACCCGTTCGCGGGGCCTACTGTCGAATTGGAGATTCCCGGAAGGATCGGCGACAAGCACCCGCACGAACCAGTCTCCGCGGTTGTTGATGAGTTTCACCAGCAGCGTGTTCCACCCCTCCCGCAGGCGGAGCGGGACATAAGTGAACCCTCCGGGCGCGCCGAAATCCTGGCCCTGCTGGACGACCTCGCCGTTCAGCATCATGTACGAGAAGTTGTCGCTGTACATGACCGCATGGGTCGTCCGGGCCTCCGGGGCATACACGCCGCACAACGCATATCCCAGTGCGAGATCCCGGGTCCCGAGGATGCCGTTGAAGTTCAACAGCCCGCGGCCCTGGCTGGCCACCGTCTGCCATTGCAGGCCGCCGTCGTATTCGCGGTCCGGATCATAACCCGCCTCGGGACCGAACGCGCGAAAGAAATTCGGATTGGCGGCGGCGGGCTCGCCGGGCAGCTTGCCGGTATCGATCTCGCCGAGGGGAAACGGCCCGACAACCTGCCATTCCGGCACGGCGCGCAACGATTCCACAGGATACGCCGGAATCACGCTCTCCTGGACCATGGGATAACGTTCTCCGTTCAGCCAGGCCTCCCGGTAACGCACGCGAAACGCGTACCGGGGCGGATACGACAAGTGCTCCTCCGACGTGCGAAACACGATTCCCAGGGCAGCGGTCTGGCCGGGCGGCAGCACGGTCTCCGCGAGCAGCGCGCCGCCGTCGCGCCGCCACGGCGAACCCGCCTCCCACTCGGCGTCCCACATGAACTCGTCGAGCGAAGGCACGGTGATTTCAATGTGAATCTCCTCCTCAAACGGATTGGCGAGACGGGCGGCCGTGCGAAGCACTACCGTGCCGCCGTCCGTCTCCGGCGGTTCGAGCGCGTCCCAGCGCACGACATCATGCGCAATGGCCTTTCGGAACGAGGCCGGGGCCACGTCCACGGGCCAGATGGCGCCGTCCGGTTCCACGATCGCGCAGGTGACCTCATCGCCATCGACCGTGACGTAGCCGAATCCGTGAAACGCGCCGAATTCACGCACCTCGCTCACATCGATCCCCCCGCCCGTCGCATTCAGGATGACGTACAGGCGGCCGTCACGCCGTTCGGCCATCAGGTAATGCTCATGCCCCGCGACCACCGTATACGGCCGCGTGCCCAGCGCGCGTTCGAGCCGCCGCATGTCTTCATCAAAGCGGGGATCGTCCCACATCGGCTTGTGAAAAAAGACAAACGTGTGCCGGGCCTCCCGGTGCGCGTCCAGATCCGTTTCCGCGAACGTCATCATCGCGTTCCAGACCGGGCCCCGGCCGTCGAACCGTTCCTCTTCGGTGTTCAGCACCAGAAAATGACAGCCTTTGTAATCGAACGCGTAATACGTCGGCCCGAAATCCTCCTTCCAGAACCCGTAGCACTCCACGTTCGCGATGTCGTGATTGCCGGCCGTCAGAAACTGCGGCGCCTTCAGACGCCGGGCATGTTCCAGGTATTCCGCCCACTCGGCGTCCCACGCCTCGCGCTCCTGCATATGCCCGGGGATGTGGTCGCCCACTGTAATCACAAAATCCGGATTGAGCAGGTTGATGGCGTCCACGGCCCGATCGAAAATGGGCCACTTCCCTTCGCCCCCGCTCGTCTTATCGCCCAGAATCACAAAACTGAACTTCTCCCCCGATGTCGACGGCCATGCCCCCTCCAGCAGCGGATACTCCTCCCCGCTGAAAAAACCCTCCGCCGCGACAACGGCCGCCACACACACCACCATACCCAAAACGCGCATCGTTCCTCTCCAATTTCGGGGACACAATACTAAAA
>JAAYAQ010000523.1 GCA_012719295.1 Candidatus Hydrogenedentota bacterium
CGCCACCGCATGAACCTCCGTCACGCGGTAGGGAAGGGCCGAAAACAACGCCACCTCCCCCGCGGCCGCGCGCCAGGCAATGCGTCCCGGACGCCGCACCTCCAGGCCGGTCCACAGGTCGTACACACACGCGCTTTCCGGTATCGCAATGCGGTATTTTGCGCGGCCCGCCCGCGTTGGTGAGGTCAATGCCGCGAAGAGCTCCGCTTCGCCGAAACGGAACCGGAAACGTTCGCCGTCAAACGCCGTGTCCGAGTCAATGCGGAACGCCGGAGCGCATCCCGCACGGCCCAGCACGTCTTCCACCGCGGTGCGGATGTCGACCGCGGGCTCCTCGCCAAAAGAACGGTTCAATAGAAACGCCCGCGGACCGGTCTCGGAGCTCGCGCCCGCTTCGGACCCCTCCGCGGACGCAGGCTGCGCCTCCTGAGGCGTCCAGCCCGTGAACAGATCGCTCAGCGGCGGGTTCGTGCGCGGCCGCCCCAGCTCATCAAACACGCCGGGGGGCGTGTCGGCAAGCGCCACTCCGCCCGATTCCACAAACGCGCGAATCCGTTCGGCCTCGACATCGCTCAAGACGGCCACGTCCGGAAGAATGAGGCATTGGCAGCCTTCGAAGGCCTCCGGGCGGGACTCGGCCGACGCCGCAAGTTCGACCGGGAACCCCAGGACGCGGAGCAGTTCGAGCGCCGCTTCCACCGGCCGGGACGGCGCCTTTCGCGCGCCCCGGAGCCGTTCGCTGGCGCGGCTGTCGTACACCACGACCGGAGGGCTCGCGGGCTCGGCCCGCAGGAACAGATCCGCGAATCCCGCTCTGACCGCGCTGGCCTGCGTTGCCAGTTCGGCGAATACGGGGTCAACCCCCGCAGCCTCCTCTACCACGCTTTCCGGCCCCGCCGCGAGGTTCCACCACAGCCCGCCCTGCCCGTTCAGCACGGCATGCCACGGCCACCAGCGCGCCTCTTCCGCGGACGCCGCCCCCGGCGCCTGGAGCACGGTCACCGAATCAGGCGCACGGAAAGCCCGGGCCCGGGCCATCGCCGCCTGGTCCGGCGGAAGCGCCAGAAAACCCGCCGCCGCGGCCGATTCGGACCACAGGGCCGATATCCCGTCCCCGGAGGGTGTCATCATGCTGAACCCCACCGGCGCATCGGGCTCCGCCGTCTCGACCGCTTCGCGGGCCAGGGCAAAAAGACGCAAAAACACCGTGTCCACATGGCGGCTGAAGCGCATCCAGGGTTCAAAAAACTCGTCACCGGCCGCCTTCTGGAGGCCGTCGAGCGTCAGTGCGTCCCACGTCGGAAAACGCGCCGCCCACGCCTCTCCCAGCGCGGCCGGTTCCCCGAATTCCGCCCACAGCCGGTCGCGGAACTCCTGCAGGACCGGCGGCGACGCCCACACCGCCTCGTACGTCTCCGTCAACCCGTTGCCTCCGCCCAGAACAAACGCGTCGGCCACCCCCAGCTGCACCTCGCGGACGTCGCGGGCCAGCGCTTCCAGGACCGGTGAAAGCGGCGCGCCCGCGGGCACGTCCCCTTCCCCGGCCAGCGTTTCGATGTCGCGCGGGGTCCAGTGGCGCGACAACAGGAATACGGGCGTCTGTCCAGTCTCGGGCACAAACCGCGCGGCATCCCTCGAGGCTTCCGCCGCCACATGCGTCACCCCCGCGCCGGCCAGCCGCTCGTTGAGCACGCGGAGACCGTACTCCTGGCTGCCGTGGTTGGCGACGGCCAGGCCAAACGGGTGCGCCGGTCCCGGCAGCCGCACGCCGAGCGGGATTCGTGTGCCGCCCGCGCCGGCCAGGCGGAATTCCGGCACGTCCCCCGGCCCGGCCGGGTGGGCGACCAGAAGGCACTCTACCGTGAGCCGGGAACTGATCAGGTCGGCCACTTCCAGGGCTGCCGCAAACGGCCTCCGGGCGCCGGGCGCGTCCTGGGTGCCGTAGGCGACCTTTCGGCCAAAGCCGTCCGTCCCGCGCAGCACCACGACGCAGCGTCTCAGACCGTCTTCGGTGCGTTGGGACGGCAGCAGTTCGAACGAAAACCGCACCGTGTCGTTGGGCAACACCACGTCGCGCCCCGCACGCAGATTGTTGAAATACGGGCGCGCGGCGATTGTCGCCGGAACGGAATGCCAGTCGATGACCTTCCCCCGGCGTTTCACCCACGCGTCCAGGTAGAAGTCCCCGGGAACCGCGGGCACGCCCAGCACATAAGTCCCTTCCCCCGGTTTCAGGAATTCCCCTTTCTGCAGAAACTCAGTGCGCCATTGCCGGCCGGGCTGGCGCAGTTGCGCCATCACCTCGCAGGTTTCTTCCGCCGGACTGTTCAGATACAGGCGGTACGAACGCAGGATCCGGGAATCCATCGCCGCCTGGTATTCGCGCATTTCGGCCTCGGTCATCCCCGGCGGCAATTCCCCGAAGCCGATGTCCCGCTCCGCTTCCTCCTGAATGCGGTCAATCCACAGCGACGGTTCGCGGTGCGCCGCCCACAAAACCGCCTTCGCGACCAGCGACCAGTACGTTTCGTAATGGGCCCATTCCGCAAGATCCGGCTGCGAGAGTTCGGGCAGCAACGCGTGGTACGCCGGGCCGCGGCCGGGATAGTTCAACTGCACGACCCGCCCGTCCCCATAGGTGCCTGCCTGCACAAAGTCGAGCCCGCCCTGCCACTCCGGCGTCATCGACGCCGCGATCCCCCGCGTGATCGGCAAGGCCGATTCGACCGGCGCCAGTTCCCCCAGAAATTCCTGGAACCACGCCGGATTCCCACGGCCGTGGTGGTTGGCGAGAAGCAGCCCCGTCCCCTCGCGAACCTTCTCCCGAATCCGTTCGAACGCGCCCTGTGGAATTGCCGCAAGATCAAGGTTGGCGACCACAATCAGATCCAGCGGGTCCTCCAGCGCCCGCAGCAGGTTTTCATAGGGCGCCCCGTCCTCGCCGGTCCCGGACCCCGCGTCGATCGGAATCACCTCAGACGCCATGTCCACGCGCAACGCCAGCTCCCGCGCATCGCGCACCGCACCGCGGGGCAGCACCACGAGCGCCCGCGGCGCCCCGCCGTAGAGCGGACTTGCCCAGCGAACCGTCGTGGACCGTTCCAGCCCGGCGATTGCCGCCATGTCCACGGGCGGCCGGAGCGACGCCACCGTCCCGCATCCCCCGGCCAATACAGCCAGGGCCATCCAACACATGGCATTCGCCACGGTGTGCAATCGAGTTCTCATGGCCGCACAGTGTATCAGACCCGGCCGAGCGGGGACACCGGGAGCGCCCGGTTGGGGCGTGCCGTGCGCCCGCATGGCATCAGAATCAGCATGCCGGGCTGGCATCCAGCCGTTCCAGCGGGTATGCTCTTCGAAGACCAAGGATTTGCGGTCCAGCAACCGCACAACCCGGGAGGATGTCAGGGTGCGCCGATTGCCGATTCTCACCATTGCCTGGATGTCGATATGTTTGGCCGTATGGGCCGATACCACCGCGAGCCCTCCCGCGGCGGCGCCCGAAACCTTTACGTTGTGGCAATTGCCGAATCAGACGTCCGTGCAGATGATGTCCTACGTGGTGCAAACGCCGAAGGGTTCCCTGCTCGTCATCGACGGCGGCAATGCCGGCGACGCCCCCTGCCTGCGGGAACTCATCCTGAATCACGGCGGCAACGTGACCGCCTGGATCATCACCCACGTCCATTCGGACCATGTCAACGCCCTCACCGAAATCCTCAAGGATCCGGGCGCAATCACCATCGGCACGCTCTATGGCTCCATACCCGGGCGCGAATGGGTCGCGGCCCATGCCGGGGAGGTCGAGCAGACCGAATACGACGCGTTCATGGCCGCGCTTGCGCAGTCCGGCCGCCAGGTCTCAGAGTTGTCCATCGGACAACGTCTGACGTTCGATTCGGTGAATATCCTGGTTCTCGGGATCAAAAACCCTGAAATCACCGCCAATCCCATTAACAATTCGAGTATCGCATTCCGGCTGTGGGACGCGACCAAATCGGTGCTGTTTACGGGCGATCTCGGACCCGAGGGGGGCGAGAAACTCCTGAACAGCGACCAGGCCCGTCACCTGCCCGCGGACTACGTGCAGATGGCGCACCACGGCCAGAAGGGCGTGTCCGAGGCCTTCTACGCCGCCGTGAATCCGTCCTTCTGCCTTTGGCCCACGCCCAAATGGCTCTGGGACAACGACAACGGCGGGGGCCCCGGGTCCGGCCCCTGGAAAACCCTCGAAGTCCGCGCGTGGATGGACAAGCTCGCCATCAAACGCCACTACTGCATGCACGAAGGGCTTCACGAAATCCGTTAGCGCGAGCACGGCGACCGGCAATCGCCGGCCGCCAGCGCGGTAACCTCACCCGCCTGGCGTCGCGGCGGCTTTGTGCGACACAAAACGCCGCCGGGATTCAGGGGACGCCCTCGTCTTTCCGCAGATACGGCTTCATGAACCTGCGGACCAGGCGGATACTCCATTTCCGCGGCAACACGCGCGCCAGGAGGGCCGGGCCCACATACGCCCACGGACCCACGCGCGATTTGCGCCCAAGGTACCGCAACGCCAGTCCGGCCACGTCTTCGGGCCGGTCCGCCCACGCCGTGATCCGCTTCGCACGCGCCTCCGACATGCCGTCCGCGACAAAAAACTCCGTGCGCGTGGTCGACGGACACAAGGCGAGCACATCAATGCCCGACGTTTCGTATTCGCCGAACAGGCTTTCTGCGAGAGCAACATCAAACGCCTTGGTCGCCCCGTATACCGATTGATACGGCGAAGGGATGACCCCCAGCACCGATCCCACCAGGATGATGCCGCCGTTCCTTCGTTTTACCATCCCCGGCACAAGCAGGCGGGTGAGAAGCGCGGGGGTGAGACAGTTCAGGGTGATCATGTCCGCCATGCGCGCGGGCTCGCTGTCTTCGAACCGCCACGCATACCCGAACCCGGCGTTGTTGACCAGCAACCCGACCTCGAGATCCCCCACGGCGTCCGCCACGCGCTGCGCCGATGCCGGGTCAGCCAGATCTTCTTTCACGCAGCGGCACTCGACCCCGTGCCTCGATTGCAGCTCGCCCGCCAGCTCCTGGAGCCGGTCCAGACGCCGCGCGACGAGTACGCAGTTCAGGCCCTGCGCCGCAATGGCCTCCGCGAACGCCTTCCCGATGCCCGCCGACGCGCCGGTAATCAGCGCCCATTCCCCGTAGCGTTTCAGATCGTTCATACGGTACGCCTCTCCCCTGCTTGCCGCGCGGATGCGACTCAGCGGCCGGTGTTGCCCCGTATGATAGCGGCCAATGTCCTGTCGCTCCAAATATACCGGCCAGAACCCGGCGCCGCACGGACGGCGCCCCCGGAATGCTCCGAACGGGGTCGAACAATCCCCCGCATTTGGGGTAAAATGAAACTTGTTGGCACGCGATGCGTTCGCAGGAGGTGCGTCATGCACACACATTGGCCGCGGGGCATTGTGACCGCGCTCGCGCTGGCAGCGTTGGCTCTCGCCGGAGCCGGCTGTTACTACGATGAACACGACGACAGCGGAACCCGCATTTCCATCCACGTCAACCTGTTGCCGGACGATGGCCAGGCCGGCGGCGTAACAATCCGCTTCGGAACCGACCTGTAGCCCCGGCGCCTGCGTCCATTACGCCGTGGCACGCCCCCGCCCGGCCGTGCGCTTCGGGCGGCCGTCCCGTATACTGATCGCTCGGAACGTAGTCGGGGAATCGCGGACGGGCGGGCCGCCGCGGCCAAATCACAAACGGAAGGGGCGCATGATTCTGAGACTGGTCAGCTTTTTCGGCCTGCTCGTGATGCTCCTGTTGGCATGGACGCTCTCCGAACGGCGGCGCGAGGTCCCCTGGCGCCTGGTGTTCTGGGGCACGGGGTTGCAGTTCGCGATCGGGGCGATCATGCTGCCTACGCGAGTGAAGGGCGTCGCGTTTGCCGGGACCGCCAAATTGACCGATGTCCTGACGGCCGCGTCCCTCGAAGGGGCGGGCTTCGTCTTCGGCGACCTGGCGAAAAACCCGTCGTACGGCGCGCTGGTGGCGTTCCAGGTCCTGCCTGTGATCATTTTCGTGTCGGCGCTTTCGGGAATCCTGTACCATTTTCACGTCATTCAGGCGGTGGTACGCGCCGTGTCGTGGATTATGCGCCGCACCCTCAAGACATCCGGCGCGGAAACCCTCGGCGCGGCCCTGCTGATTCTCCTGGGCATCGAGTCCATGACCGCCATCCGGCACTACATCAAAGACATGACCCGCTCGGAACTCTGCACCGTCATGACCGCCTTCATGGCCACAATCGCCGGCAGCGTGATGGTGGTGTACGCGGGATTCGGCGCGGAACCGGGACACCTTCTGACCGCGTCCCTTATGAGCGCGCCCGCGGCCATCGTGGTCTCGAAAATCATGGTGCCGGAGCGTGACCAACCCGCGACCGCGGGGGTTTTGCGCGTGACGCTACCCGCCGAAAGCCGGAATTTCGTGGATGCGGCGGCCCAGGGCGCGTCGCAGGGCCTCTCCCTCGCGCTCAACGTAGGAGCCATGCTTATCGCGTTTCTGGGCCTGGTCTACGTGGCCGACCTGCTCTTTGGCGCGGTTACGGGATACACGTTCAAGGAGGCCGTAGGCTGGTTCTTTCGCCCCTTTGCCCTGGCCATGGGCGCCCCGCCCGCCGACGCCGCCGCACTCGGACAGTTGCTGGGAACAAAGACCGTCCTGAATGAGTTCCTTGCCTATGCGGACCTCCAGCATGCCGAAAACCTGAGCGACCGCGGCCGCATGATTGCCACGTACGCCCTCTGCGGGTTCGCGAATCCCGGCAGCCTCGGCATCCTGATCGCCGGCATGACCAGCATCGCCCCGGATCGCCGGAAAGACATTGTGCAACTCGGGTTTCGCGCCTTTGCGGGCGGCACCCTGGCCTGTTTCATGACCGCGTGCGTCGCAGGAGTACTCATTTATGCCTGATACCGCCATCCCGTGTGTATTGACCATCGCCGGAAGCGACAGCGGCGGCGGCGCCGGCATCCAGGCCGACCTGAAAACCTTCACCGCGTTGCGCGTCTTCGGCATGGCCGCCATCACCTCGGTGACCGCCCAGAATACCGTCGGCGTCACCGGCGTGCACGATCTGCCGCCCGAGTTTGTCGCCGAACAGATCGACGACGTGGCCCGCGACATCGGCGTCGACGCAGCCAAGACCGGCATGCTGTCCAGCGCCGCGATCGTTGAGGCCGTGGCGGACAGCGTCGCGCGCAACAGCATCACCCGGCTCGTGGTGGACCCCGTGATGGTGGCCAAGAGCGGCGACCCCCTGCTGCAGGAATCGGCGCGGCAGGCCATGCGCAAACGGATTCTTCCCCTGGCCTGGCTGGTCACGCCGAACGTGCCCGAGGCCGAAGTACTGGCCGGCGTGCGCATCACCGGCCCCCAACAGGTCGAGCAGGCCGCCCGGAACATCCACCGCCTCGGCGCACGGTATGTGCTGCTCAAAGGCGGCCACATGGAAGGAGAGAACGCCGTCGATTACCTGTACGACGGCCAGACCATCCAGACCTTCTCCGCCCCCCGCATCGCCACCCGGAATACCCATGGAACCGGATGCACTTATTCGGCGGCCATTGCGGCCTATCTGGCACGGGGCTGCGCGATCGGCGAGGCCGTGCAGCGCGCGAAAGCGTATCTCACCGGCGCCATTCAACACAGTTTCCCGCTCGGCGCGGGCCACGGCCCCCTCAACCATTTCTGGCGCACGGACGCGTAGATCCGCCGAACACGGGAACAGAACGCCGCGCCGGAGCAACGCGCGAAGGTCAGGGATTCTCCGACACGAGCGGCGGGCGTTCGGGAAGCCCCGCGGCCGCCACGCGGAACGCCAGGCGCAACAGACGGTTGCTCCACCCCAGCAGCGTGGTCAGGTACACCGTCGCGTGAACACTCCGCCGGGAGATCTTCACCTCGGCCCCCGACGTAAAATCCCGCTGCCGGTTGATCTTCCGAAGCGTCAACACCGCCATGCCGATCGCCCACAGGCAGAAGTTGCGGATGCCCCGCTCGGATTTCGGGATCAACAGCGTGTAGTCGAGCGCCACTTCAAGATGCCGCCGCGCCACCCCGATAAGCTGGCCCAGCGCCGCCTGAAACGCCGGATCGCCCGGCGCCTCTTCCAGGCGGTCCAGATCAAACCCCGCCCGCTCGAACGTCACCTGCGGGAGCCAGCACACGCGCCGCTTCTTGTCGTCCCAGATGTCCTTGAGGATGTTCGTCATCTGAAGCCCCTGGCCAAACGAAACGGCCCGGCGCTCCAGCTGGTCTTTGCGCGCCGCGATCTCTTCGGAATGGGCGCAAAACAACTGCGTCAGCATCTCGCCCACCACGCCGGCGACATGGTAACAGTAGGCGTCGAGGTGCGCCTCATCGCGCAGGCCGCCGGTGAACTGGCCCTCCTGAAACGCCTCCATGCCGTCCGACATGATCCGGATGCACCGCCGCAACGCGCTCTGATCGTCTTCCCGGAAACTGTGCGTGACGCACAACACGCGCGCGGCATTCCGTACCAGATCCCGCTCGGCTTCGAGCGTGCTGCCCAGAAGTCTCGGGGCCAGGTCCTGCCCGAATTCCGCCCCCGAGCCCCGGCCCTCAACCACCGCCACAAACCGATCGTAATACGCGCGCTTTTCCGCGATGGTCAGGCTGTCGGAATCCTCGATGGTGTCCGCGATCCGGCACAGGAGATACGCGTTGCCCACCACCGTGCGCAGGGCGGGCGGCAATTGCGGAATCGTCAGCGCAAACGTCCTCGACACCCCCTGCAGGATGGCCTCCTGGTAGGCAACAGCATCCGCGAGCGCTGCCGCGTTCGCGGCATCTGTATCTACACTATTCACCGCTTGTCATGATCCCTGCAGCGTACGCCGCCGCGTCAGCACCGGCGCCCGCCCGGTGCTCACCCCCACCGCACGCCGTGGGCGCGTTCGGACAGCCACTGGCATTGCACGGCCAGCCGCTCCATCCAGGACTGGGCCGAATACCCCGCAACGACGCCCTTGGACTGAAGCGCCTGGTACGACACCGTCGCCACGTGTTTCACACCGACCGCGTAATACAGGGCCACCTGCTCGTACGGCGACAGGTTGCGGTGCTTCTGGTAGTGGGTGAGCATGATGTCGGTCCGCTTGCTCAAGCGTTCCGGTTTCATCGTCGTGCGGACGCACAAGTTCGAGATGCCGTACGCCAGGTCTTCGAGAAAACAGCCGTCGCCCGAGAATTCCAGGTCCACGATGGCTCGCAGGCGGCCTTCCTTGAAAATGAGGTTGCCCCCGTGCCAATCGCCGTGGATCAGCCCGGTTTCAAAGCGGTTGCGGGCCTCGAAACTCAGTTCCTGGGAGGCATCGCGCAGAAACAGGGCGATCTGGTTGCACTCGTCCATCACCTTCTGTTCGTTGCCGCTCTCCTTGGCCATCTCGAAGAACTGGGCAAACAGCGTGCGCGGCACTTCGCTGAACCGCCACATCCGAACGTCCCGCTCGGGCCGGGGGAAATCGCGGCAGACGTCGTGCATCTGCCCCAGCGCATGGGCCGAGATCGCCAGGGTTTCGCTGGTCACCTCCATGGGGGTCCCATCGACGAATTCCTGGAGTTCCAGGGCCCAGTCGTCGCCTTCCACGATCTTCTTGCCGTTTTTTGCGGGGAGGATCCGCGCCACCGGCAGCGCATTTTCGTCCAGATGCTGGGACAGCCGGTGTTGAAACCGGAGCGCATCCAGCACATACGGGTCGCGCCTGTAGGTCTTGATGAGGAACTTCCCCGCGCCCGTCACCACCACGAGTTTGCGGTGCCGCCGCTGGTGCGCCATGGGTACCGGCACCGGCAAGTCGACAAACCCCACGTCGTAGAACTCCCGGATGACGCGGGCCAGCGCCTCCCGCCCCTGCAGGTTCGGCTGTTGTTTCTCTATCTGATCGGATGTCGTCACGGAAGCGCAATGACCTTTTCGGATGGGACGTTTTTCAGAAGATCCTCCTTCTTGAAGTACGTCTCCTTGAATTTCAGCGGACCGTACAGCTCGCGGCCCTGATCCATGTAATGCGGCGAAGCGGGATCGTTGCTGTTGCCCCACGGCACCACGCTGAACGACTTGACGCCGTCCGAATGCATGAACATGAGCATCATGGCCACCGACCCCTTCCGCGCGATGAACTTGCCGGGCATCTCCTTGCTTTCCGCATAGCCCACGTCGCGCAGGGTTTCGGTCTTGTTGCTCTTGTTGGGGCCGCCGCCGAAATCGACGCCGCCGCACCCCACAAAGGTGTCGCCCCGGCCCAGCACGTGAATGTCGCCCCACATCACATCAATGGCGCCGTACGTGGCCTTCATGTCCGTCACGGTCGCTTTCAACAGGTCCGCCAGCTTGACCAGGTCCGCCGGCGGCAGTTCCTCGCCCTTGGCGATCGCCTCGACATTCACCGCGCCCTCGCAGCGGAGCCGCCAGAATTTCATGATGGGCGCGCCCTTGCTTTCGGGACGGTAATTGCCGTCCCACGCCAGCAGGGCATCCACCGCGGCCTTGTAATCCGCGTCCGTCAGATACTCCTGGCCCGCGGCGTCCACCGCCGCTTTAAGCGCCTTCTGCCACGGTTCCGCGAGAAGGTCGTACACGTTCATCGCGATCGCGATGGCTTCCTCCTCCGTCACCGAGTCGTCCGCGCCCAGGAGCTGCAGGGCCCGCATCCCGCGCGGATTCATCGAGTCCCACGACACATTGAAGACGTAATAGGGGTATTTGTCGGGCGTCATGGGCGAATCCGGAAACATCATCGCGGGACTGATGTTGCAGTTCTGCATGTAGCCGCACGCGGGATTCTTCACCTGCACCAGATCGGCGATGTCGGTGATGCCCAGCCATTTCGTGGCCGACGTGTGCCCGGGCACCGGCGCGGACCAGTCATACCCCTCGGGCCGGATCGGCGTGCGGCCCGTCCGCACATACTGAATGGCGCCCCGGGTGTCCGCAAAAATCAGGTTCTGTTCCATGAACTCGTTCATGGCCAGCGCCTCGTAAAACTCCTCGCAACTGTTCGCCGTCGACATCCGGTACATCTGTTCCAGAAGCCCCTCGGAGGTCATGTACGGCGTCGCCCCCGCATACCCGACCCCATTCTTCGGTTCGTCTACATAGGGCCCCCATTCCGTATAGACGGCCGCGCGCTGAAACCGCTCGCCGTCCTTCACGTCGAACTCGATCATGCGCAGTTCGGCGTCTTTCCAGACCCCGTCGAGTTCGTATTGCAGCGGATTCTCCGGGTTGATCTTCAATTCGTAGACGTCCGACGTGTCGGGTCCGCCCGTGGTGCAGGCCCAGCCTACGTTGGCGGTGTGGCCGAGCCCCATCATCGGCGCGCCCACGATAAAGTGCCCGTTGACATCGATCTCCTCGGCCTTCACCCGCGCTTCATAAAACACCTGGATCCCGCGCCACGTCAGGTGCGGGTCGGTCAGGAGAATGGCGCACTGGCCGGCGGACCGGGCCGGCGCGATCGCCCAGCCGTTCGAACCCCGGCCCGGGTCTTCCTTGCGGTTCTTGAGATCGTCCTGAATCGTCCCGAGCGGCCATTGCAGAATCATGGTGCGCCCGATGGCAATGCAATGCCACGGCTCGAGTTCAAACGCATATTCCGGCACGCGCTCCGGGTGGTCCGCCACATAGGCGTTGACGCCCGCCGAAAACGCATCGCAGATCAGGCGAATGCGTTCCGGCCCCGCCTCGTACGCGCGCTGCGACACTTCCGCATTCTGAAACACCCGGAGCATGTAATCGAGCTCGATATGCTCCTTGCCAAAAACCTCCGACATCCGCCCCAGGGCCGCGCGGGCATTCTGGAAAATGTCCTCGAGCCGGTCTTCCGCCTGGGCGTACCCGAAGGCGTACATGGCCGCCTCGAGCGAATCCGAGTAGATGTGCGGCACGCCCCATTTCGTCCGGTATACGGTGGCCTGTGCGGCAGCCGGCGCTTCGGTGGGCGCCGGCTCGGGTGCGGGAGCAGCCGGCGCGGCGACTTCCGCGGGCGGCGTGGCCGTCTCCGGCAGGCGTTCCGGCGGCGCTTGAGTCACAGGTTGCTGTTGTTCACGGCAACCGGCCGCAATGACTGCCACGAGCGCCAGAACCAGCCCCAGTCGCCAAAGCGTCGTTCTCATCGTCCATCCTCCCGTCCGTTCGCCTCGTTGCTCACCCCATGAACCGGAGACAAACGCCCCGCACATCCATGGTCCGTTCAGGTGCCGCGCGCCCTGTCCAGGCAGGCCCGCAGGTACCGGATATCCTCCTCCGCCGCGACATGGGGATCGCCCTCGCCGCAGTATTCCACACACACGGATTCATCATACCCAAGGTCGACGAGTTGCTGAACGTATGTGTTCAGGTCGATGTGGCCATCGGCCAATTTGACGCTGTAGTTGTACTGGCCGGCGTGCAGACAGCAGTTCTTGAAATGGAAATAGCCGATGCGCCCCCTCAGGCGTTCCAGCGCGCCGGCTTCGTGTTCCGCCGTGCTCGTGCTGAACATGTTGCCGGGATCGGGATTGGCCATCACGTTGTCGCAGCCGATCTTGTCGAGCAGTTTCACGGTCGACGCAACCGTGTCATGGAGCATGTTCATATGGATCTCGAACACGATCCGCACGCCGCGCCGGCCCGCAAACGGACCCAGATGCCGGAAGGCCTCCGCGGCCCGGTCGTAATGCGCTTCCGTCGCCAGCGCCGATCCGTTCCGGCCGTAATCGGCGGCGTCCACGCTCAGCGAGCCCACGCCGCCGTTGATCAGCGCAACGCCGTGGCGGCCGCACGCGTCGATCAGCGTCTCGGCCGCCGCAACCGACTGCTCCACCGCCGCCGGGTCTTCATGGATGAAATCCCCGCCGAAATCCACGCACGCGATGGGCACCCCATACGCTCGTCCCACGTCCATGCACCGCGGCAGCTCCGCGTCAATGTTCTCACGGTCGAAGTGGCACGGTTGCAGTTCGATGCCCTCCCACCCGAACTGCCGCGCCGCCCGGAACGCCGCATCGAGCGGGTACGTCCGGAACGTGTAACTGTGCATCACGATCTTCACCAGCTGCCACTCCCGCGCTCGCGCGTGCTCTCCGCCGGCCGGTGCAGGCAATGCCGTCCGCGCTCTCGCGACGCCATAGCCCCCCCCGGGGCCCCCCCCAGAAACCACGGTATTCGGTTTCCAGACGGTTCCCTCCGGCCGGGCGCGTGCGCCGTCATACTACCGTTTGCATGACGGTACGTCAAAGTCCCCGCGGCGTGTCTCCCGCGCCCGCCCCTGTGCTATGCTGTTTTCCATGCCGCACATACACCACTTTTACGTTGAGCCGGACGCCGTCCAGGGCACTGCCGCAATCGTGACGGGTCCCGAGGCCCATCACGCGCTGCATGTGGTGCGCGTGCGGCGGGGCGACCCCGTGTGCCTCTTTGACGGCCTCGGGCGCGAGCTCCTGGGCCGTATTCTTGACGCCTCCCGCCACGACGTGACGGTCGAGATCGCCGAAGAGCGCAACATTCAGCCCGAGCCGCGCGCCCTGACCCTGTTGCAGGCGTCGCTCCACCGCGACAAGTCCACCGAGGAGCTCATCCGCCGGTGCACCGAAGTTGGGGTCCGCCGCTTCGTGTTTTACCCCGCCGAACGCTCCGAGCACCCCCCTCGACTCACTGAAAAATGGCGCCGGTGGGCCATCGAATCGTGCAAACAGTGCGGGCGACTCTGGCTGCCCGAGTTTTCAATCGCGCCCGGATTGGAAAGCGCGCTCACATGCCCGTGGTCGGCGCTGATCATCGCCACCGCCGACGAGCCGCCCGTGCCGCTGCGCACGGCGGTCCACGGGGACAACGTGGCCCTTGCCGTCGGCCCCGAAGGCGACTTCACGCCCGATGAACGCGCCCTCGCACTGGCCTGCCACGCGCGCCCCATTTCGCTCGGCCCCGCCGTCTTCCGCGCTGAAGTGGCCGCCACCATCGCCGCCGCCCTCATCCGCTACGAACTCGGCGCCCTCGGCCCCTGACCTGTCGCGGCATCGCGGTTTTGCGCGATTTGCGCCACCCCGTCCACCGGGTTTATCTCCTCCCCCCTTGCCGGATTCACAGGACTCAGTTGTACCCGCGGCGCGGCTTGCGGTACTGTCTAGGGCGAGTTGAAGAAAGGAGAGCACGGATGCCCGAAGAAACCATTTTTGGAAAGATCCTGAGCGGGGAAATTCCCTCGCAGGAAGTCTACTCCGACGCGGAATTCTACGCGTTTCGCGATGTGAATCCGGCGGCGCCCACCCACATCCTGATAGTTCCGCGCAAACCCATTCCCAGGGTGACGGACCTCACGGAGGCCGACGCCGCCCTGGCCGGACGGATGCTTTTGGCCGCCAACAAGATCGCCCGGCAGGAAGGCCTCACGGAAAAGGGCTTCCGCTACGTCATCAACTGCGGCGAATGGGGCGGTCAGACGGTCTTCCACCTCCACCTGCACATCCTGGGCGGGCGTGCCATGGCCTGGCCGCCCGGATGAACGGAGACGCGCCCATGCGCATCGACGCCCACACCCGCCTCTGCGCGGTCATCGGCAACCCGGTCGAACATTCCCTGTCGCCGGCGCTCCACAACGCCGCGTTCCAGGCCGCGGGCCTGAACTATGTCTACACGGCGTTCCGCGTTGAGGATGTCCCCGCATGCCTCGCGGGCATGCGGGCGATGCACGGCTTCCGCGGCATGAGCGTCACCATCCCGCACAAGATGGCCGTCATGCCCCATCTGGACAACATCGACCCGATGGCGCGCCGCGTGGGCAGCGTCAACACCATCACCAACAACGCCGGCCGCCTGGCGGGCACCACCACCGACGGCCCGGGCGCCTTGCGCGCGTTCGAGGAGGCCGGCGTCTCGCTCGACGGGAAACGCGTGCTTTTTATCGGCGCGGGCGGGGCGGTGCGCGCCGTGGCGTTCGCGGTGGCTGAACTGACCCGCGCGGAATCCATCACGGTGCTCGGACGCACCCCCGAACGCGTCAGGGCCATCGCCGAAGATGTCGCCGCGAACACCGCCAGACCCGTGGCGGCCGCCGACCTCGCCACGGGCCTCGCCGACGCCATCGCCGGAAACGACATCCTGATTCAGGGCACGCCCATCGGCATGCACCCCAACCCCGGCCAGTCGCCCGTGCCCCGGCAATGGCTCCAGCCCCGCCACGTCTGCTTCGATATGGTTTACCGGCCCAACAAGACCCGGTTCATCCTCGACGCCGAAGCCGCCGGCTGCACCACCATCCTCGGCATCGAAATGCTCCTCAACCAGGCCGCCCTGCAGTTCGAGCTGTGGACCGGCGTCCCCGCCCCCCTCGCCGCCATGCGCGCCGCCGCCCTCGACGCCCTCGGCGAATGCCCCTGACGGCCTTGCCCCGCCCGCCGCCCGTGGGGCATGCTCATGCCAGCACGTTCACCCGGCGCGCGGCCCGGCGGGTTGCCGCAGCAGCAGAAGGATACACGGCAATGAGATTCCTCCGAAGCCAGCGCATCACCTCGCCTGTCCTCGCCGTTCTAATCTTCGCGGCCGGCGCCGCGAATGCGGAGTTTCCGCCTTTGCCCGAAGGGGCGTTCAGCATCGTCGCCCTGCCCGACACCCAGGCCTATTCCGCGGGCGCGCCGGAAATCTTCGCCGCCGAAATGCAGTGGATTCTCGACAACATCGACCGCCAGAACATCGTCTTTGTCACCCATCTCGGCGACATCGTCGACCGCAACGCCGCCCCAGAACAGTGGGCCGTGGCCCGGCAAAGCCTCGCGATGTTGCACGGCAAGATCCCGTACGGCCTCGGCGTCGGCAACCACGACATGCAAACCGGCGCCGGAGACAGCAGCAATTTCCAGGCGGCATTCCCTGCTGCGCACTTCGCGGACTTCGACTGGTACGGCGGCCACTATCGCAACAACGCCAACAGCTGGCAGACCTTCTCCGCCGGGGGCATGGAGTTTCTCATCGTCCATCTCGAGTGCAACGCGCCCGACGATGTGCTCGCCTGGGCCGATGAGGTAATCACCGCGCACCCGGACCACCGCCTCATCATCACCACGCATATGTACCTGGGTCCGCGCGAAAAACCTGTCGAAAACAGCGATTACATGAATGCCCCCAAGGGCCGCATGACCTGGAAGAAATGCCACGGCGAAGCCGGAAACAGCCCCCAGCAGATGTGGGACAAATGTTTCTCCCGCCACCCGAACCTGTTCATGGTCCTCGCGGGCGACCAGAGCCGCACCCAGTCGTACTACCAGACCACCGCCGGCGCGCACGGCAACACCGTCCACGAACTCATGTCCGATTACCGCGAGGGCTATTTCCGCGTGTACCGGTTTGTGCCCGCCGAGGACCGCGTCGACGTGTTCACCTACAGCCCCGTCCTGAAGAAGCTCTGCGACGGCACCGCACTCGTCCCCGGCCCCGGCCGCCACCAGTTTTCGTTCGTCTGCGCCATGGAACCCGCCCTGGCCGAAGCCGCCGCGGACAAGTAACACTCGGCTTGCCGTCAGGCCCGAAGCGCAGGACGAGGCAGCCGGCGCGCCCCCCCCGTTGACTGCACCGCCCCGTCCGCTATGGCCACACCCCGTCCACCCGGCGGCAGCCCCTGTGCCGTGTGCACAAAAAACCGGCCCCCGCGGAAACATGCCCGCGGGGGCCGGAGTCTGTCATAACCGGTTATCCGGCCATGAGACGCGCATTAGAACTGAATGCGGGTCTCCAGGTACAGATAATCAGCGTCGTCGTCGCTCGTGCCGCCGGTGAAGCCCAGGCCGTTCAGCAGAACGTACTGGCCGTCGGTAGCGCCGTCGTCAACAAACAGGTGCGCCCAACCAGCTTCGAAAACCAGGTCTTCGCTGTAGTGGTAGGTCGCCGTCAGACCGGTCTCGATACCCAGGTCGCTGTCGTTCTCCATCGTCCAGAAGCTGAAGAACGGAGCGATCGGGATCCGCCAGCCGCCCAGCGTGATGTGCGCCGGCGCGTCGAACTCTTCGAGCGCCTGGAAGTACGTCACGACAAGGGCAAGCTCGATGCTCTCGGTCGGCATGGCCTGCACGCCACCGCGCACCAGCCACACGTTCGAAAGAGCGGTCCCATCCAGGAACTGGCTGTATTCCCAGTTCGAGAACAGGCGGTTGAAGCTCACACTGGCTTCCGGATCGCTGAACGGGCTGATCCATTCCCACCAGCTGATGTCGCGGTTGTCTTCGCCGTCGAAGTACGCACCGCCGACCCAGACGCGCGGCTGCCACGCCATGTCAAACGTGTAACCGACTTCGAGGTTGGCAGCCCACGCGCTGAAATCAGCGCCGTCATCACCGTAAATGTACGGACGGAACAGGAAACCGACCGAGTCGGCGTCGCCAAACTGATAGGCAAACTCGGCTTCGAAATCAAACGCGCCAATGGTGCCAGCTCCGCGGAGGCCAACGGTGTGCAGATTGGTCGGATCGTAGTCATCGATCCCGAAGATGTCTTCCCACCACTCACCAAACCAGGTGAGGTCGGTGTCGCTCAGGCGCTGGGCATCGCGCAGCCACAGCCAGTAAGCATCGATCACGATGTCTTCCAGGCCCAGGTAGCTGCCGTACACGCCATACAGCCATACATCTTCGTCTTCTTCAAACGCACCGCCTTCGGCCAGCTCCGCCATGAACGCGTCCACCGAGAACATGTCGGTGGCGTACGTCAGGCGAACCGCGTCGAAGGAAAGACCGGTGAAGCCCGAGGAAGTGTCATTCACACCAACCAGCCATTCGCTGCCGAAGCTGAGCTCCTGGCGGCCAACACGAAGCCGAAGCGGCAGTCCGAACATCTCGTTCGCCTCGATGTAGGACTGGTAGATTTCGACTTCGGCGTCGTCTGCAGTCGCCGCACGGGAGTCCGCACCGGTGACATAGTTAGAAGAACGAAAATCCTCGCCCCAGATGTCGTAGGAGTCGATCTCGATGAACGCGCCGACTTCATTCGAGAAGTCCGCTTTCACGTTCAGGCGAGTGCGATGCTCGACATAACCGAGCGAGTTCTCTTTGTCATCCCAGCCGATCAAGCCAACAACGCCGGGCGCATTGTAGTTCAGCCCGGTGCCGATCGAGCGGCCGCTGAGAAGACCAGCCGGCCACTGCAGGCTCGAACGGTTGATGTCCGTCGGGGTATTCATGTAGTAGTTGCCCCGAATGCGAACCTGACCACCAACAATCACATTCTGCAGTTCGGCGAGCGCCGGCGTTGCCGCAAGCACTACCACCGCTGCAAGTACAAGAAACATGCTTTTACGCATCGTGCGTGTTCTCCCTAAGATGTATACATACCAGCCCCCGCGAAGGTTTCATGATTCCCCGCGTGGGTCCTGACGTTTCTCCCTGAATCTATCGAACACATCGATGCTTGACGGCCTCGGAGCAGTCTCTTGGACTTCTGCATCCCTCCTTTCGGCTCCAAAGTGAGGTCATCAATGATGGTTTTGTCATTCCACCAACGACATCTGCTTAGGGAACGGCCCGTTGTACCATACGACGATGGCCCTCTGCAACCGTATCTCCCCAGTAATCGTTGACAAGTTTAGCACACTTGCCACCCTACGTCAACTACTCATATTGACATTTTTCGCGTCCGTTTTATTCATTTTTTTGCCGGCTCTTGCTCCTTCCGGATCGGGTGCCGCCATTCCCCGATGCAAAGCGCCGGAATGCGCGTTTTATTGCAATATCTCGCGGTATATACGGTGCATGCCGCCCCTGCCGGTGCGCGAACACCGACGGGCCTCCATTTTCCACGCCGGACCATGCCGCTCCGCCATCATTAATACTAGACACATTCACCCCGACAGCGGAAGGCATCTCCAGCCGCGTCCGGCCCCCTGCCTCGCGGACGGCGCCCGGCTGAA
>JAAYAQ010000524.1 GCA_012719295.1 Candidatus Hydrogenedentota bacterium
CCATTCACAGACCGTGATGCGTTAGAACTTGACGCTCATTTCCGCCGCGATGAAGTCGGCGTCCTTGTCGTCCACGCCGCCGTTGAAAATCAGCCCGTTGTTGTACGTAAACGCGCCCTCAGCAGCCCCGTCGCCCACCCAGAACCGCGAGTATTGCAGCCGGACGGTCACGTCTTCGCTGTAATGATAGACGATGAACAGCGACGTGTCCCAGCCGAGTTCGTCGCTGTTTTCCTGGGTCCAGAAACTGAGCATCGGCGCGATGGGCACGCGGTAGCGGCCGATGGTGAAGTGGACCGGCGCATCGAAGGGTTCCAGAATCTCGAAATACGTCGCCGCCAGGATGACATCGAGCGATTCCGTGGGATGCGCCACCACGCCGACCCGCGCCAGCCAGCAGTTCGACAGATCGTTGAACGCGTCAATGGCGCCGCAATACATCGCGTTCGAGAAGAGCCGGTTGAAGCTGACGCTGGCCTCGGGCCGGTCAAACGGGTTCAGCCAGTCCCAGAACGAGATGTCGCGGTTGTCTTCGCCGCCAAAATAGGCGCCGCCGATGAACGGCCGCGGCATCCACGGTACGTCAAAGGTATAGCCGATGTCGAAATGACCGCCCCACGCGTCAAATTCGGCTTCGTCATCGCCATAGAGGAACGGTTTGAACGTCGTGCCCACCTGGTCGGCATCGCCAAACTGATACGCCAACTCGGCTTCGTAGTCGAACGCGCCCACCAGGCCCGCGGCGCGGAAACCGACGGTATGCAGGTTGGTCGGGTCATAGTCGTCGACGCCGAACACGTCCTCCATCCATTCGCCAAACCACGTAAGGTTGGTGTCCGACACGCTGCGGGCATCGCGCACCCAGAACCAGTAAAGGTCGAAGGTGTGGTTTTCGACAGCCGTACAGGTCGAGTACAGGCCGTAGAACCAGACATCTTCGTCTTCCTCGAACGGTCCGCCTTCGGCCAGCTCGGCCGCGAACGCGTCCACGCTGAAGGAATCGGTCTTATAGGTCAGGCGCGCGGCGTCGAACGACCGGCCGTAAAAGAAGTACACGAATTCCTTGGGACCCACCAGCCATTCACTGCCGAAGCTGAGTTCCTGCCGGCCCAAACGCAGGCGCAGCGGCAGGTCAAACATGTTCTCAGCCTCAACGTACGACTGATAGATCTCGACGTCTTCCGAGGTGTTGGGAGCAAAATCCCCGCCGGTGACATAATCCGAACGGAAATCCTCGCCCCAGATGTCGTAGCTGTCGAGTTCGATGAAGGCATTCACATTGCCGGTGAAATCAGCTTTCAGGTTGAGCCGGGTGCGATGCTCCACGAAACCGAAATTCCCCCCGTTGCTGTCGTACCATTTGACCGGGCTGACGACCCCCAGGCCGTTGTAGCCGCCGGCGGCTCCGGGCCCGCCAATGGCGCGGCCGGTCAGAAACGCGGCCGGCCACCGCACCTCCGGAATGCCCAGAAGCGTGTTGCGCACAAGCCCATTGGTGATGTAGTTTCCGCGGATACGGATTTCGCCGCCGACCTGAACGTTCTGAAGTTCGGCCAGGGCCGTGCCTGTGCATGCCACGAGAAGCGCCAGGCACACCACTCTTTGTGTGCGACCCAGATGCATTGGTTCTCTCCCTCCACGAAATTCGGACACCCCCAATCCCGCGACCCGCCCCCATATGCGCGAGTCCCGGCGCCACGTACAATACGTCAATTCGGGCGGGAGCGCAAGCCTTGGTAACTCCGGGAGATGGGCGGAGGCCGTCGCTCAGAGGATGCCCTTTTCCCGCAGCATCGCGCGCTGGGCCTCGTCGATGCCGACGGACTCCAGCACCTCGCCGGTATGCGCCCCGAGCGCAGGGGGCGCCTCACGGTGATACACGGGCGTGCGCGAAAACTTCACGGGCGCGGCAGTCGCCTTGATCTCGCCGCCCGACGGCTGATACACGCTTTCGATCGTCCCGCGCGCTTGAACGTGCGGGTCAACGCAGGCTTCCTGGGGGGTCAATACCGGCGCAACGGGAAGTTTGCTGTCGATTAGCGCTGCGATGATCTCGTCCCTGGTGTGTTCGGCGCACCATTCCGCCAGCATCGTATCCACATCCTCACGATGCCCCAGGCGGGAGAGCAGTTGGCTGTATCGGGGATCATCAGCCGCGTCGGGCTTGCCCATCACCTTGGCCAGGATCTTCCAGTGGGAATCCAGCAGCACCCCGGTGTAGACATACCCGTCTTTGCAGGCGTAGACGTTCGTCGGTGCGGCATAGGGGACGATGTTGCCGTAGCGCGGCGTTGCAAGCCCGTGTGCCGCCATGACATGCAGGCCGGTGCAGGAATCCATCGTGGCATCCAGGAGCGAGACGTCCAGATGCTGTCCCTCGCCGGTCTGCTCCCGGTAGTGCAGGGCGGCCAGCGCGCCGATGGCGGCATGCAGGCCCGTCAACTCGTCGGAAATGTACACAGGAACCCGCGCGGGTGTGGCCGAGTCGTCGGGAGCGTTCATCCAGAGCAGTCCGGACATCGCCTGAATGCCGGGATCGTAGCCCGCACGATCGGAATAGGGACCGAACTGGCCAAAGCCGGTGATGGAGACGTAAATGATGTCCGGCTTCACCTGGCGGACATCCTCATACCCGCACCCCCACCCCGACAGGGCCCCTTTCTTGAAATTTTCGACAATCACGTCCGCTGTCCGGGCGACTCTCAGAAACACGTCGCGCGCCCCCGGCTGCCGCAGATCGAGGGTGATGCTCCGTTTGTCGCGGTGCAGCGTTGCGTGCTGATAGCCTTCAGGAGGGTCCGTATCCGGAAGCATCGGCGGGATCATCCGCGTAACGTCCGGCGACCGGGACAGTTCCACGCGAATCACGTCCGCCCCGTAGCCCGCGAAAATGGCGCCACAGCGGGGTCCGGCAATGGTGGTCGTGACCTCGAGCACCCGAATTCCCTCAAGCGGACCCCGGATGTCCGTACGCGCTTCCTTGAAGAACTCTTCCTTGTCGCGGTTATCGATTTCCATCGTTGAGCCTCCTGCCGTATGAGCCCGAGCTTCCCCTCACTAAGCCGCGTGACGCATAATGTATAAGAGACAGACGCCATCGGCGTCAACCTGAAAAACATCATAGCCGGACGGCAGGGAGGGAGCAAGTATGGGTGCCGAGACTCCCGAGACCGTTTCTGGACGCCATCGGCCGCGGCTCCCCCGACCGTGCCGGGCGATGCAACACGAGGCGGAACGTAAAGGAACCCAATGAAAAAGCACGCGCGGGTGGTAACCGGTCTTTTCACGATAATCCTGTTGTTATCCATTTGGGTATACCACATCATGGAGGCACGAAGCCTGACCGGCTCGCTCGCGGCGGAGGCCGCCGCGCTCCAGGCGGCCTTTGCCCAGCCCGAAGACGGTTCCCCGGGGTTCGATGTGACCGTAGAAACCGTCGCGGCACGGGACATCCCGCTGCTGGGGAGGATTCGGGGAAAAATCACGGTCTACACACGGTCGAAAGACGTCGGGCGCGAGCATGTGTACAGCGCCCTCGAGCATTTCTACACCTACGAGGCCGGGGACTGGCGCCTGACCGAGAGCGGTGGATGCTCGGGACCGGAATGCCAGATTCGGGCGACGCGGGCTTTTCAAAACGACCAAAACGTGAGATAATGGTACGTG
Source organism: Candidatus Hydrogenedentota bacterium (assembly GCA_012719295.1). GTDB lineage: Bacteria > Hydrogenedentota > Hydrogenedentia > Hydrogenedentales > SLHB01 > UBA2224. The sequence goes on from JAAYAQ010000524.1 coordinate 3,667, forward strand.
TGGCTGATGCATTTTGGCGGTCTTTCCGCCGCGAAGGATTCCGGAATGTATGCCACGAACGCACCTTAACCACCGGTGGATATGGCTTCTGTGGGCCGCGGCCGCGACGGCGGGCATGCTGAGTTGCCGCACCGCCGACGATCTGGAATTGCGCCTGCTTGACCATGCCGGGGAGCCCCGGTCCTACTATCTTCATGTCCCGGTCCTGTTGGATTCCTCCGTCCCGGCGCCGTTGGTCATCGCCCTGCACCGCTTGACGGAAACCGGCGAAAAAATGGCCCGGGAAACCGGGTTCAACGCCTATGCCGACGCCGAGCAGTTCATCGTCGCGTACCCGAACGGCAAATACCGGGCCTTCAGTTTCGACAAGGACGACGAACCCGACGACAGCGCCTTCGTGCTTGCGGTGATCGAGGACGTGGCCGCGGAACACGCGATCGACCGGTCGCGCATCTACCTTGTCGGCGCGTCCAACGGCGGATTTCTGGTCTACACGCTCGTATGTGAGCATCCGGAGATCTTCGCGGCGGCGGCCCCCGCGATGGCAACCTTTCTCGAAAAGTATACACACGCCTGCCAACCCGGGCTCGATACCCCGTTGATCATCATCCACGGCGATGCCGATTTTGTGGTCCCGTACTACACGGACGTGCTGTTTGCGGGCAGGAAGTTCGACGTGCTGCCGGTGCCCGAGACCGTCAGGTTCTGGGCGGAGATCAACGGGTGCCGCCCCGAGCCCATTATCGAACCGATCCCGAACACCGTACCCGGCGACGGGACCACCTCCGTAAAAGAGACCTACTACGACGACAACGGCGTGCCCAGAGTGGTTCATATCAGGGTCCGCAACGGGGGCCACACCTGGCCCGGCGGCTACGAGCCCCTGCCGCCCTTCATGACGGGCAAACAGAGTAAAGATTTCAGTGCGACAGCGATGATCTGGGACTTCTTTTCGCTGCACCGGCTGAAGACGCCGGGCCCGGCACACCGCGAGCCGCGTCCCTGAAGTGATTTCCGGGACCCTACCACTGCTCCGAGATCACCCGAAAGGTCTCGGCGACGCGTTTGGCCACGCTCGGTTCGTCGTTCTCCGACTCTCCAAGGATGGCCCGGGCGAAATCCCCGGGATCGCACCAGGTGGTGCACATGTAGCCCAGCATGCGGTCGCCCTGAGCCTGGCGTTTGGCGCTGTCGAGAAGGGCCATCGCGGCGGAGGGCGACTTCCAGGTGGCGGGCCATACGCGAAACCCCTTCTCCTGGAAGAACCCGATTGACGGGTAGTCCGGCATGCGGTTGTAATGCCAGTCGCAGACGATGATGTCCTTCGGAATCATGTCAATGGCGGGCGCGGTGCCGTTGCTGCTGCTTTCCATCCAGTTGTACCGGATCCGCGAGCGGTCGATGAGGCGATCGCCCCACATAAGCATGGTGAGGCCCTTCTGTTTGACAAGATAATCATGGTAGCCATTGGCGGCCCGGGCAAACACCTCGGCGGGCGTCTCGCCGTTGTAATGCGGCGTAGTTTCGTCGGGGAACAGCATGACCTCATCCATCCCGACGTGAAAATACTTTGGTTCAAACGCCTCGATCAGTTCGTCGAACAGCGGAAAAATGATCTCGTTTACCCTGGGGTCGAGCGGATTCCAACTCACGTGGTAGTGGTTCGGATCGCTGTAATCGGGCTTCGGGGGCGCCATCAATTCCGGGTACGTGCTCAAAAAGACATTCGGACGGCTCCCCTGGTGCCCGAAACACTGGAACTGAGGAATCAACTCGATTCCATGGCGCCGGCACACGGCCAGCAACTGCCGCACATCCGCTTTGGTCATGCCCGACTTCGATCCCAGCTCGGGATGGGACTGGTACTGGAAATTGAAATCCACCTCGACCACGAGCGCGTTCAGCCCATTCGGCGCCAGTTGCTCTTCGAGCGCGCGAATCATAACCGGCAGGTCCTCGCGGTCGCTGAGATAGACGTGGAGTCCCCGCCAGGCTTCCTGCGGCAAGCCAGCTGAGCCCTGGTTTGTCGCGCACCCCGCGGCGGACATCAGTGCCGCCAGACTCAGAATCACCACCGCGGTTCCCCGTGTTCTGTGCATTACAGGCTCCTTCCTTCGCGGAACGCGGGCGCACAACGTCCCGGCCTCCCGCGCCATGTTTACCTCAACCGGCCGAGATTCGCCATCACCTTGCGCACGGCCCCCGCCATCTGCAGCAAGAACGCTTCCTCGACGTCCACGAAGGCATAGCACCCGAACAGGCGGGTGCAGACGTCTTCGGTGACCGGCAGGGAAGGCGGCTCGACGGGTGGCCCGGGGTACGTCACGGGATCGTAGAAACAGCCGCCGAGCGACCGGCGGTCAAAGGTCGTAAACAGGGGCGAACGGTGGATCAACCCGTACGTGAAGTTGGTTGTCGAGTACCGGTCGCGGGTGATGGGCGCGCCCTCGGCCTGGAAGGCTTTCTCGAGGAGGTCCATGTCACACCGGTCCGCCACGGCGCGCGCCACCTTGAACTTGAACTCGAGATACCCGCCGCGCTGGGTGTCTTCCCGGGGATCAATGACCTCGACACCGTCGATCGCCCGCAGGGCGTCATTGAATATTGCATAGCAGCGGGTCCGGCCCGCGTTGAGCTTCGGCAGAATTCGGAGCGTTTCGAGGGCCATCGCGATCGCAAATGGATGCGCCCGGTATTTCGTGCCCAGGCCCATGTCGCCCAGGTGGTCGAAGGTGCGGCTTCCTTCGCCATGGGTGATCCGGCCGAAATGCCCGAGCAGCAGCATGCGATCCAGCAGTTCGGGATCATTGGTGACGGCCACGCCCGCTTCCCCTCCGGACACGGCCTTCTGGCCCTGCAGACTGAAACACCCGATGTGGCCGATGCCGCCCACCGGACGGCCCTTGTACCGCGCACCGTGAGCGTGCGACGCGTCTTCAATCACCATCAGCCCGTGCTTCTCGGCGACGGCCATGATGGGATCCATGTCCACCACGTTGCCCCAGGTATGCACGACGCAGATGGCCCGGGTCCGGCGAGTCACCTTGCGTTCGACGTCGGCGGGATCGATCACCAGGGTGTCCGGCTCGATGTCGCAGAAAACGGGCGTCGCCGAACAATGCAGAACGGGCGTCACGGTGGCATGCCACGTGTAGCTTGGAAGCAAGACCTCGGCGCCCGGCTTGACACCCGCGGCGACATAGGCGCTGTGCAGGGTGGCGGTGCCGCTGTTCATGCACAAAGCGAACTTCGTCCCGGCCATCTCCCGAAATTCGTTCTCGAATTCGCGGATGACGCCGCCGCCGTTCGCGATGGAGATGGTTCCCTCGTCCAGCAGTTCCCCGATTCGCCGTTTGACGGCCTCGACAGGGATTCTCTCCCACCGGTCCTGGCCGTCGGCCGTGACGGCCGGGGGCCCCCCAAACAACGCCAACTCATTGCGCTGCATTTCGTCGCTCATAGCCTGTCCCTGCCGGTTGCACCCTCCGGGCAGCGGAGTCTGCACGGATCACTCACTGGAGACGGCAGTATACCCGAGCGCAGGGACTGGAGAAAACCGGGCTCCCGGGCGTCTCAAGGCCCTGCCGGCCCGGTGCGACGGAACGGGTCGAGCGCGTCTGCAATGCCGCTGTAGAGTTCGCGGGCCCATGGGACGCCGGGCACATCGGGAAAGGGGCGTCCCAGCCTGAAATCACAAGGGGCAATGATCACGGCGATGGTCTCGGGGCCGGCCTCCGCCGCCAGTACAAAGAGCTCTTCGATGGCTTCATCGCCCATGGCCAGGCAACCGACCGACGCGCTCCCACCATGGATGAAGATGTCGCCTCCCTGTTCCGTGCGGCCCTCCGCCGCGGCCTGCCGCCGGTCAAAGCCATTCGGGTAATCGACTTTCAGGGAGAGATGGAAAGCACTGTTGGGATTCAGCCCGCACAGCCCGTAGACCCCCTCGGGCACCTGCAGGTCTCCTTCGCGCAGCTTGGGTCCTGGAGTGCCGCTGGCCCCGAGAATCGGATACTCCCGGACGAACACCCGTTCACCTTCGCGTTCGGCACTTTCGGCCCAGACCTCCAGTTGTCGTTCTTCCTTGAATGCCAGGAACGCAGTATTCCGGGGAGGCCACGCGGCGCCCGCCGCCTCAAAATGCACGAAAAGCCGTTCCCTGCCCGTGTCTCCCAGAAGCACGAGAACGTCCTGAGTGGTCTGTTTGCCCTTCAATTTCAACAGGACCTCATTGCGGCGGGACGGACTCAACAGCACGCTCCCCGCCAGGGCGCAGAGCACCACCACACCCGCAATCAGGGCAGTCCGGCGTTTCATTTCCGCAGTTCCAGGCCTCTAGTTGCAGACAAAATCGAGTATGCGCATGGCATGCCCGGTGCTTTGTGCGTTGCGGTCCCCGGCAATGCGCAGGGTCAACTGGTGCTCGCCCGGGGTAAGCGCTTCTCCAAACAGGTGGCACACGGGACGGTGAAACTTGACGCAGTAATGGTCAAACAGATCTTTCTTAAGAAATGGCCCGCCGTCGATGCTGTACTCGACCACGCCCGCATCCATACCGGCGATAACCGAAACGCCGACCAGCGTGCCGGTGAACGTGAACCGCAGCTCCGCGCCGGGTTCCAGGCCGACCAGCACATCCACGGGCCCGCTGTAATTGCACGTCTTTTCGGTTTGCCACGCCGGATCGCGCTGCCAGCCCGAAACCACCTCGGCCGCCCCCGGGTCAACCACCCGCCCGTTTTCGTAGTTGAGGGGGTCCAGAACCGCCGGCATCGGATGGGGCGTTATCTGCGAATCCGCGGGAAGCGCGCCCGGCCATGCCGCGGTCAGCAGTTCTTCGACAAACGTCGCGTACAGTTTGTGCCCAAACGCGTTCGGGTGGCACGTGTCGCCCGAAAAGCCCTCCCAGGCAAACTCCCTTCGATCGATGCGGTGCGCGACCGCCTTGGCGTTGTAGATGACGGGCAGGTTGTAGTGCCGCGTGACGGCGTCGTGATCTCCGATTGCCGGTGGGACGCCTCCCTGTTCAATGACGGCCACTTTCTCCGTATCCGCGAGATACTGGACCACGATATCAATGTTCGGATTGAGACGGCGCGCGTGGCGAATGATGCCTTCCATGGCCCGCATACGGCGGACATCGCCGGGTTCGCCGCCGCCGTCGTTCACGGCGAATTCCAGAAACAGCAGATCAACCGGACCCTTTCCGAATACATCGCGCTCCAGCCGCATTGCGCCAAACGTGGAATCGGTCCCTCCGATCCCCGCATTCAGAAAATCAAGACGGGTATCCGGAAACCGCGCCTTCAGGGCCTCACACGTGTGGTCGCGCCAACCGGTTTGCGTCGTGATCGAGCCGCCCAGAAAAGCGACCCGGCCCTCTTTGTCGCGTTCGAACCGGATCCTGGAATTGGCCAGTCCCTCACGCACCTCGAACCAGGTTTCGCCGCGGGCGTCGAGGAGGGCGCTTCCTCCCCCACCTGCCGCGGGGCCCTCGGCCGCGCCGGATGCGCCGCTCCATAGTCCAGAAACACACAGGACGCCGCACAGGATCCACACGGTATTACGCACGGTTCACTCCCCCATGCCGCGCTTGCGGCTACTCCACAAAACGCTCCAACGCGGCGCTGCCCTCCAGAACCGTCGCACCGGGCGCCGAGATGATGCGCACCGCGAACCGGTGCGGCCCGGCCGCCAGGTCCACCGGCTCGGAAAACATGAGCCGGTTCTCGTTGCGATTCGCTCCCGCAGGGATGCCCGCCGCGGTCTGTGTCGCCACGGCCTGATCATCGCACCGGAACTCGAGTTCCACCGGCCCCGAATCGACCGCGCCCAGATTGCTGAGCGCGGCGCTCACCGAGTATTTCCCCGACTCGTCCCGTTCCAGCCAGAGGCTGTGCGGCAGGAAGGTCAAACACGGCTTGACCCAGTAATCGAAACAAAGCCGATCGGCCGTGCGCAGGATGGTCTCGTGATGGCGTTCCATCTCCGCGCTGCGCTTCAACCCATACCCCCGGCTGTCGAATCCCCCGTTGTACCAGGCGATGCCGCGCATTTCCGGGAAGCGCCGGCGAATGTGCCGGATGACTTCCTCGAGCTCGCCCGGCGAGGTCCGGTCGGGCCGCTCGGAGGTGTCCAGCGCAAGCAGGGTGTAGCACGGGTTGCCGTACGCGGGCTGAAACATGTCGGTATTGAGGATGTAGGGCGAGACGCGCGCGTCGATGGCCGCATAGATGTCCTGTACGCCCAATTCATCGGGCAGGGCCCGCCACAGGTAGGTTTCCAGCAGAAACAGGTCGGCGCCCTCGCGCGCGAGATTCGCCACTTCAGGACGCGGCCCTCCGCCATTCCAGACCGCAAAGAAGCGCTCCGGCCGTTCCCGCTTCGCGCGCGCAAGCGCTTTCATCGATGCGATGGAGGCGTTCAGTTTGAACGAACCCGGATAGCCCCCGACCTCGTCAATGCCAAAACCGAAGAACTCGTCCCCGCCGCGGGTGAACTTCTCGTAAAACACCTGTTCAATCTCGGCAAGAACGGCCTCGGGATCGGCCGTGGCCTTCTCCTCGTCGTACGAAGTCCAACTCATGCCGCCGTATTCCCAATTCAACGGGATTACGCCGCGCTCCCGCAATCGCGCGAAACCTTCCTCGCCGCTCGAGGTAACCACGGTCGTCCACCGCGCGAACGGGACTTCCCGGTACCATGGAAAATGGAGCTGGACATGCCGGCCCTTCACGGTAACGGGCAGGATGATCTCGGCCGCATTATCGGACTCGTTCGATTCGCTCATCCGGTTCTCGGGGTCGAGTTCCGCCCGCACCGTGAACAGCCCGTTGTTTTCGGAAGTCCAGGCGACGGCGGCTTCGGCGTGCGTGTCCGTGCGTGCCAGTTCCAGCGACTCGAAAAAGACGGCCGCTCCATTGGCGTTTGTGATCGTTATCCGTGCGGGAATGGCGGACGCCGTGTCACCGTCGCACACGGCACGGACGGTGATCGTTAAAGGGTCTCCTTCGGCGGGAAAGGCGGGATCGGTGAACAGCCCGCCTTCGAGATAGGGCTCGGCGGACAGGCTCACGTTCGCCGCCTGCACGCTCACGCCAATCGCCATCAGTACAAGCAGCAAAACCCGCTTCATTGGTTTGCTCCCCCCGGCACAGACACTGGTGCGCCGCTCTCAGGTTCCGTGGCATTGCCCTCGTCAGCGGGCAGATACAGTTCGAGCCGGTCAAGCCAGAATGTGTTTGGCTCCCCGGCGACGGCGATTCCCACCCGGTCGATGCAGACGCCAGCCATGTCATAGCCCGCGCTGAGCGCGTGGTCGTAGCAGTACTTCAGGAAATCCCCCTCCACGGTGAGCCAGGTCCACGTCTGGTCCACCATGCGGACCTCGGTCGGCAGATAGATGAGGTCAACCTTCTCGCGGGGAAACCAGAATCGCAGAGCCATCGAAATGGGCACGGGCTTTTCCGCTTTGACCCTCGCGCGAAGACCGAGCGTGCCCGAGGACACATCGACCATGGCCTGCAGACCGAAGCAGGGCCGGCCCTCACCGGAAGATACGGCGACGACCGCACACGGTTCGTGCGCCTCCCCCGCCGATTCCCGGCGCACTTCAAAGACGGCGTTCTCAGCCGCCCCGAACAGCACGGGCAACGGGGCATTCTCCGCGGCAAATGACGTCAGGAGGATGAACGGGCTCTCCGGCCAGAGAGCGCGTCGCGTCGCGGCGTCCAGCCGGGCCTGATGTTCCTGCAAGGCGCTGAAGGGACGCCCGGACGCCCGCGTTCCCGCGGACAAAAACCGCAGCGCATGCTGCGTCGCGCCGTCTTCGAGCGACAGCAGGGCAAGCTGTTTCCCGAACAAGCGGCCCCGCCGCCGCATCTCCTCCGGCACGGTCCAGGGCCGGGCCTCCCATTCCGTGACGGTCTGTTCGAAGACCGCCAGCGCGCCCTCGTTGTCGCCCAGGCGCGCCAGCTCGTTTGCACGGGAAAACAGCGCCATCGCCGTGGAACGCGCCCCGGACGTGTCCAGCGCGCTGTCCGCCGGGGAGACCTCCCGCGGGGGCGTGCCCTCGCCGCCGTCCGCGGGCCTCTTCGCCCGCTGGGACGCCACGAACGCGGCCAGAGCCAGCACAAGGGCAACAATCAACAGGCCACTCGCCGCAATCACCAGCAGTTTGGTCTTGGTCGCACGCATATTCGGGCAGGTTCTCTCGTTGAGGTTTGGAAAGACCCAAGCATATCCCACATCCGCGGGAGGCCGCAACCCAACGGCGCGGGCCGATTCGGTCCTCGCCATCCCGGGTGGCCTGCCCGCGCACTTGATTGAAGCCGCGCGGTTTGGGATGATGCTGTGCGTCCGCCCCGCGGCAGGTCGACCGGCTCCAGGCAGACCCTGATCGCAGCGCCGGAATTCTGGAGAAGATGGCTCAAGCACATTCACAACACGAGGCTGGTCCAGCCTTGTATTTCGCCGGGATCAGGCAAGTTGCCGTCAGCATTGTGGTGCTGGCGGCCGGGCTGATTGCGTCGATGGCGCTGATCGAATGGGTGCAGCGCACCGTCTCGCGCTATCACCCGCTGGCGTTTGAGGAAGCCGCGCGGAATGCGCTCGCCGAGGGGGATCAGGCCCTCGCAGTCAACATCTGCACGGGCAACCTGCACTACGCAAAAAACCGGTTCCCGAGTTACGGGCTGTGCCGGCTCCTCCGTGCCAGGGGCTATTTCGGCCTGGGAGAACGGGATAAGGCATGTGAAGACCTCGTCGCAGCCGAGCGGTACTGGAGAACGTGGCACCGCCGCGCCGACGCATCCGAACGAGCCGAATTGAAGGAACTCGCCACGGAAATGGCGATGGCGGCCCTGGGCTCCGGAGAAGCCGACACCGCCCTGCAGCTCGTCTCGCTCGCCGGGACGGGCTCCGGCGCCCCGCTCGCCTGCCTGACGGAACTCCGCGACAAACTCAGCCCCCAGATGCGCGCCAACATCTGGCCGGACGAGGAATTGCTGCTCGTCGAGAATTTTGCACGGACCGGCGAGCCGCTGCTCGAAACATGGGCCGAACGAACCGGACGGATGGTCGACTCGGAGTGTGTTGACGCGCCCCCTCAGGCGCCTGGCGATTCCGGCCGGGGAATGCGCCTCACGGCCAGTCCCGCGACCAAAAACGGCATGAGCTGGTACAGCGTTCCGTTTTTTATGCCGGTTCCCGAGACGCCGTGCCGATTCCGGGCGGTACTCGATGTCAACGCCGGCCGGCCGCCCCGTCTTCAACTCGGGCACTCCTATCCCGCCACCGGCCAGGGCGGCACCACCTTCGGTGAACCCCCGGTCCAGCTCGCAAACGGCCAGTATACGG
>JAAYAQ010000525.1 GCA_012719295.1 Candidatus Hydrogenedentota bacterium
GAACAGTGTGAAGAACAGTTCCGGTCCTGCCCCTTCTTCGACCTCGTGCGGTTCAAGGGCGGTGACGGCGGCGGCTGTGAATGCGACCGGTGCGATCCCTATGGCAGGATCTTCATCGAGACCGTGGCCGAAATGGCGGAAATCGTCCGCAAATACCACCCCAACTCGCGCATCTTCATCGTAAACCAGAAATTTGACGACGCGGACGACCGCGCCATATTCGATTACCTCCAGTCGGAGCCGCGCGAGTGGTTGTGGGCCTTCGGATACGGTCCAGGCTCCGACGCGACCACCTGGCAGCCCGGGCACCGGCAGACCCACCGCATGGACCTGTTCCGCTACCCCGGGTATGGCCCCTTCGCCCTGTATCCGCGCGAAATCCTGCGCGAACTGCCTCCGCGGCATCAGCTCGTGTACTTCAACGAGATCACCCACTGGAAATACGCGCAGCATGCGTATATCCAGATGTACCCCCGGGCGGATCGCAACGGCGATCTCCCCCCGCACTGGAGCCACGAGATCTACGAACGCCGCCCCGATCTGGCGCTCACAAAAGTCTATGCCCGCCAGACCTGGTACGCCTGGCCCCGCTTCTACCACCGCGTGTTCAACGATCTTATGCACTACGGCGTCGGCGACGTCACGCACAGCAGCGGCCACCACGACCATTTCAATCAATGGCTCTGGCAGCGCCTGCTCTGGGCGCCGCGGCAGACCCCCGAAGAAGTCACGGCCGAATATTGCCGCACATGGTTCGGTCCTGAAGCCGCTCCGTTGATGACCGAGGCCCTCTTTCTCCTGGAAGACGTGATGGAAGAGATTCCCGGAACCCCCATCGACCGGAAGGAGAGCGTGGAACGCTGCTACGACCTCATGAAACAGGCCGGCGAGCTCATGCCCGCCTGGCGCCGGCAGCAGGATTATGTCTGGCACATGTACATGCAGAAGGCCGCCGTCGACCGCTACACGCAGGAGCGGGTGCGCCAGCAGAAAACGCTGCAGCAGCGGCTCGAGACCCATCTCCGCGACACCGCGCAGCCGGCGCCGGACGATGCGCTGACCACCGCCCTCGCATGGTTCGACGACCTTGCCGAAACCGGGACCATGGCGTCCCTCCGGCAGGAAGCCTTCGCGCTGGGAGAGATCAGCAACACCCGGTTTGGCATGCGCAGTGAAGGCATGTTCAACCTCGAACACGATTACATCGGGCTGGGCTGGGTCAAACGCCAGCTTGAACGCGCCCTCGCCGCGTCCGGCGACGAACGCCGCGAGATGCTCGCCATGATCACCAATTACGAGGATGCCGGCGAAGGCGGCTTTTACGACAATCTGGGCACCGGAAACAACGCGCCTCATGTGGTCTTCGGATACCCGTACGACCACGGCCAGCCGTACTTGAACGAAATGCTCGATGAAGGAAACCGTCCCAGCCAGGCGTCCATGCACTTCACCCAGGACGAAGACCAGGGCGTGACCCTGCACTACCGCAACCTCGACCCGGCCGCCGCGTACCGCATTCGATTCACCTTCGTACGGCCCTGGTATCAGGAGCGGTATGCCGGACGCATGAATCAGAAGGCCCAGACCATCTATGCGGACGACCGCGTGCTCGCGGAGAACGTGGAACTCCCCTTCAAAATGAGCGATTTCTTCACCTGGGACATCCCTCAGGAGCTCACCCGGGACGGCGACCTGGTGGTCCGGTTCGAACGGGGCGCCGACGTGGCGCGCGGCGATCGCGTGTCGCGCGAGCAGTGGCGCAATTCCGGCGGCTGGGGCACCCTCGTGTCCGAGGCCTGGCTGATGAGGCGGTAGCGCCCGCGAACACCCACCGGGGCATTCCGGTATTTCGGATGTCCCCGGCGGCCGGAATTGATTCGTCCCGCCGGGTTCCTGCATATTGCCTGCGGGCGACAGGGAACGCCGCCCGCTCGTCGTCAACCGGAACGCCGCCAGGCCGTGCCCGCGCACGCCGGGCCGGCAGGGCGCAAGGATGCTCTAAACATGTCCAGTCCTTTCTCCTGTGTCATGGGTGCGTTGACCACATTCCTCTGCTGTGCGGCCTGGGCCGCGACGGATGACGCGGCGCTTCCGCACGGCGACGCGCCCCCGCCGGTAACGTTCGCCCACTTCCCCGATACCGCGCATGCCTTCGTGTGGCGCAACTGGAACGCCGTAGAGCCGGCAAAACTCGCCGAGGTGCTCGGAGCGCCGGTCGAGGACATCACGGCGATGGCCGTATCGATGGGACTGCCCGCGGAACCCGCGGTCTCTCCCGACTTGAAGAAACGCGGGTACGCCACCCTTATCCGCAGAAACTGGCATCTCCTGCCCTACGAGCAACTGCTGCAACTCGTCGAGATGACTCCCGAGCGCCTGGCATTTACGCTGCGCGAGGAAGACTTCTTGTGGATCAAGCTCGGCCGCCTCAAACCGGCCTGTCCACCCGTCCGTTACCAGAAACCGGATGACGCCGCACGCGCCAGAGCCGCGGAGATCCGCGCCGTGGTTCACGAGGTGTTTGGCGACGAGATTGCGCTTCCCGCCGAGCCGCGCTTCGATTTTGTACGGCAGATCAAGGACGTGCCCCCCGGCTACACGCCGCCGCCCCCGGCGGCCGCGCTGAGCGACCCGCGGCGGCTGGTCTATTCGTACGTGGCCGTCTACGGCGATCCGCTGCTGACCCCCGAGCTGAATCCCTACCCCGACGGATTGCTGGCGCGCTTGTCGCAGGCCGGCATCAACGGCGTGTGGCTGCAAGGCCTGTTGAGGGACCTGGCGCCGGGCGGGGACGCGTTTCCGGAATTCGGCGAAAACCATGCGAGACGGCTCGCCAACCTCCGGGAACTGGTCCAGCGCGCCAGGACTTTCGGCATCGGCGTCTACCTCTACATCAACGAGCCGCGCGCCATGCCCACCACCTTCTTTGCCAGTCATCCCGAGGTTGCCGGCGTTCAGGAAGGGGACCTGACCGCCCTGTGCACCTCCCACTCCGCCGTGCGCGCCTGGATGGGGGGCGCCCTGACCCATATCTTCCGCGAGGTGCCGGAACTGGCCGGGGTCTATGCCATCACGGCGTCTGAAAACCTGACCAACTGCGCGTCGCACGGCGCCTGGACAGCCTGCGAGCGATGCAAAGACCGCACCGACGGCGACATTCTCGCCGAGGTGGTTCAGGTCATCGAAGAGGGCGTGCACCGCGGCAATCCGGACGCCGCCGTCCTGATCTCCGACTGGGGCTGGCGCGGCCACGGCGACGCTCCCGACATCATCGCCCGCCTCCCCAAGACCGTTTACCTCATGTCCGTCAGCGAATGGCATCTGCCCATTGAGCGGGGCGGCATCCAATCGACCGTCGGCGAATACTCGATCTCCGCGGTCGGTCCCGGCCCGCGTTCGCAGGCCCACTGGAAAACCGCCCGCGAAACCGGCCTGAAAACCGGCACGGAAATCCAATTCAACAACACGTGCGAAATCGCTACCGTCCCCTACCTGCCCGTCATGGATTTGATCGCCGAACACTGCATCAATCTGCGCGACGCGGCCCGGCTCGACGCCATGCTCATCGGCTGGACCATGGGCGGGTTCCCTTCCCCCAATTTCCAGCTCGCGCACCGCTTGAGCCAGACAACCGCCCCCAGCGCCGATGCCGTACTGGATGACATTGCCCGCGAACGGTTCGGATCCGATGCCGCGCCCGGCGCGCGCAAGGCCTGGACCCTCATGAGCGACGCGTTTCGCGAATACCCGTTTCACATCAGCGTGGTGTATACCTCGCCCGTTCAATGCGGCCCCGCCAATCCCCTCTTCTCCGCCCCAACCGGCTACAGCGCGACCATGTGGGGCATTCCCTACGATGACCTGAACGGCTGGCGCGGGCCCTACCCGCCGGAGGTGTTCGCCGCGCAGTTCGAGAAGGTCGCACAGGGCTGGCAGCCCGGCATCACCGAACTCGAAGCCGCATTACAGAAGACGCCCGAGCCTCTCCGCGCCGAAGCCGGCGGCGACCTCCGTCTGGCCCGCGCCGCCGCCATCCACTTCCAGTCGGTTGCCAACCAGGCGCGCTTTGTCATGGCGCGCGACGCCCTCGCCGGTTCCGGCGAAGCCCTCGCTCCCGAACAACGCGATCGGCACCTGACCGAACTCCGCCGGGCCCTCGAATCCGAAATAGACCTCGCCCGACAGCTCTTCACCCTGACCCGCGAAGACTCCCGCATCGGGTTCGAACCCTCGTGCCAGTACTTCTACCTCCCGCTCGATCTCGTCGAAAAAGTAATCAACTGCCGCTGGCTCCTCGACCTGAGTTTCGGGGACACAATACTTAAATAATCTCTTGACAAGATACGTATCGTGTTATGCCTCAATTATTTACGCGGATAATTCCGTATCGTATCACGGAAATTGGCAACCATGTAAGGGGGACTGAAATGCCTTCGGCAACGCGCTCCTTTCTTTATCTGGCAACCGCAATGCTCGCACTTTTTCTCGATCAGGGCGCTCCGGCGCAAGAACCGGCGATCGCCACATTCGACCTGGGCACCGCGCGTCTCGTGATTGACGCCAGAGGCTACGCAACGCTGGAACTGGCAGAGCCCGGCGCGTCGTGGCCCGCTGCCGCCCAGCCGCTCGTCCGCCTGGACACGGAAAGCGGCCTGCTCCTGCCGGAATCCGTGACGGCGCAGAACGAACACCTTACGGCGCACTTCCCGGGCGGCGCGCTCTGCGAAATGGCCGTCACGCGCGGCGCTGGGTTTCTGGTATTCGAAGTCACCCGCCTGGAAGCGCCCGGCGCGACCCGCCTGAAGCTCCTTTCGCTACCCGTGCCCGAAGGCGCCGAGATCATGTCGACGTTGAACGCCGCCAGCACGCCCACCCATGTGGCCGCCCTGTCCGCGGCCGAGATCAACGTGCACGCCTACACGCAAGTCATCGGCCGCAGCGACGCCGATAAGGCCGGGTGTTCCCACGAGTTCCTGCCCACGGACGAGGCCAGGGTCGGCTCCACGGCGGCCCGGTTCACCGCCACGGCCGGCGCCGAGGCGGGCGGCTGGAGCGTTGTGGGCCATGACCTCCCCCGGCCCCTCGACCTCACCGGCTGCACCGCCATCCGCGCCTGGGTTCACGGCGATGCCAAAGGCCAACAGATCAAGATCCAGCTCAATGACGGGCGCGGCGGCTACCGCGACACCTACATTCCGATCACCTTCCAGGGCTGGCAGCAGGTCACGATCGACACGCCTGCTCTCGACACCCTGCGCTACGACAACGTCGCCACGCTCAGCATCTACTACAACAGTCTGCCCGTCGGCGAATCGGTGTCGTGCATGGTCGATCATATCGAGGCCATTGTGGAGCGCGATGGAAACCAGGAGGCCATCCTGCTCGAAGATTTTGAGCGTCCGGACTCCCTGTTCTGGTGCGCGAAGACCCAGACCCTCAACCTCGAGACCCTCGCCGGGCACGGGCTCCTCCCCGCGCGCTTCGGCCTCCTCGTCTGCTCGCAACAGGAGTTTCTCGACACCATGGAGCGGTTCGAAATCGCCGCGAACCTGCCCAGTCCCCATCCCGACGGCGTCTGGAACAAGCGCTCGCCCTGGATCAAACGATCGTACCTCTTCATCACCCGATTCGATGCGTCCCAGACCGATGACGTCATCGCCATGGCACGGCGCGGCGGATTCGACATGATTCTCATTCTCCAGGACTCCTGGACGCGGGCCACCGGCCACTTCGAGGTCAACACCGACAGTTTTCCCGGCGGTCTCGATGCCCTTGTCGACACCGTGCAACGCCTCAAGGATGCGGGATTTCACGTCGGGTTCCACATGCTCGGCGCCTCGATCTATCCCCCGGACCCCTACCTGACCCCCGTGCCCGATCCGAGGCTGGTGAAGGGGCCGTCCATCCAGCTCGCCGCCGACATCGACGACACGACGGACTTTGTTCCAACGCCCGCCCCGCCGGAGGGCTTTCCCGCGGAGGACGGCGGGTACACCGGCGACGGCGCCGTGATTCAGATCGACAACGAGCTTCTCCGCTACCGGACGCTCAGCCTGGAGGCCCCCACGGGATTCGCAGGCTGTACGCGCGGCCATCTCGGCACCGCTCCCGCGCCCCACGCCCGGGGCGCGGCCATCACGCACATCCGGCGCGCCTACGGGTATCACATGTACGATATGGACACCACCCTCATCGACGAGGTCTCCACCCATTTCGCCCGTGTAGCCAATGCGTGCGACATCGACATGATCTACTTCGACGGCTCCGAGCGTCTCCAGGGCGACCACTGGTATTACAATGCCAAGCTCCACAAGACCTTCTTCGACAAGCTCGCCCGAAAAGACATTCTGCTTCAGGCCAGCAGCTTCAGCCATTATTCGTGGCACATTCTCGCCCGCAGCGCGTCCGCCGACGGCCACGGCGATCTCAAAGGCTATCTCGACGAGCGGTCGGGCTGGCTGGATGCGTTCAAACGCAACGCCATGCCGCTCGACATCGGCTGGTATTACGGGTACGACCCCAACTGCACCCTCGACATGTACGAATACGTCCTCGGCGCCACCATCGGGTACGCCTCGTCGATGTCGTTCCAGGTATCGCTCGATGCCGCGCGAAAACACCCGTTCACGGGCGACATTCTTGACTGTATCTCCCGGTATGAGCGGCTCCGCCTCTCGGGACGCGTTCCGGCCGACATGCGCGAACGGTTGCGCATCGATCCGGCCCTCGCCGGCGAGAAATCGCCCGAGGAGCGCGCGAAACTCCTCGATATCCGCCGCGAATACCGCCTGCTGGGCCGCGAAGGCGAGGAAGTGTTTCAGCGCGTCGTGTACACGCCCTGGCAGGAGGTAAACGGGGCCGTTCCGGAGAGCGCGCAATGGCGGGTTCGCGTACCGGTGGGCCCCGCCCGCGTGGGCATTCAGATCCATGCGCTGCCGGGACCGTGGACCGCCCCCGGACCGTCCTGGAGCGCCCCCGATGCCGTGACCCTGGAGACGTTCGATGATCTCGCTCCCTATCTCCCCGGCGCCGCCGCGGGCGTGACCACAATCGCGCACGGAGAAGCCGGCTCGACGCTCGAAGGCGTCACACAGCAATTCGCACTCTCCACGGACGGTTCCCGGGAGGGCGCCAGCTACGCCGTGTATTCGGCCCAAAGCAGCCTGGACGCCGACGCCGGCTGGACCGTCATCGGCAAGCCGTTTACACCGCCGCTCGACCTCTCGAAGCACCGGGCCATTGGGTTCTGGTTGCGGGGCGACGGCAACGGCGGCAGCTTCAAACTCCAGTTGCTCGACGGCGCCCGGGCCGCCGATTTCTACATCGCCAACAATTACACCGGTTGGCGGTACCATCAACTGGCCCGGCCGGAACCGGATCCCATCGATTA
>JAAYAQ010000101.1 GCA_012719295.1 Candidatus Hydrogenedentota bacterium
ATTTCGGCGCCGATGCATTGCGCGCCGAAATTGCCCACGATGGCCAGCGGCTTGCCATCGGAATCGTTCACGCGAAGCACACCCAGTTGGGTATCGACCGCACCGTCCTTGACCAGGGCATTCCGGGACAGCGTGGGCTGGTCCGACGTGCCGAATCCGAGCGTAGCGCGTTTTCGGCCGTCGTACGCCGCGGTCATGGCTTCCGCGAAGCGGTCCGCCATGGTCTCCACCAGTTCGGGCATGTACCGCCCCGTAAAGACCCGAAACGCGAGGGGATGGACCATTCCCCCGGGTCCGTTCATCGTGTGGGTAGCGGTCAGGATGACGTTTTCGCGCGGCACATCGTTGAGGGGCCGTTCGAGTACCGCTTTGCGGAGGTCGGGACTGATCACGCAGAGGTCGGCCGAGACGAGAAACACCCGCGTCGTGCCGTCGTCGAGGTAGAGGGCCCGCACATAGAGCGGGTCGTGCACGGCAAGCGCGCCGCGCCCCATGCGTTGATAGCTCCCGGCAAGCGGCGTGCCCAATTCGGGGGTTATCTCGACCTTCGCCGCGCCGGCCTCCATCGCGCCCGCGGCCCCGGCACACAGCATCCCCACCGTAATGACAAGTGCGTATCGTTTAAGCATGCTCTACTCGCAAAAAACCTCCGGAGCGCGCTTCTCCAGACATGCGTTTTCGCCTGTGGCGCCAGGTATTTCGACAATGGCATCAGCGTGCCGGTTCCCGCACCGGGCCCCGGATGCCGGGATATTCAACGGGGGAACCGGCGGCGGTTGAGCGCGCAGCGCGCGGCCCCCTCAGATCTCTCCTCCCGGACAGACTCCCGAGGCGCCCCGGCCTTCTCCCCGGTTTGCCGTCAAGTGTAGCACAGCCGCCGCCGCCAATGGCAATGTCCCCGCCCCACGAGACCTCCGGGGAACGCTTCACGCCATGCGGTGCCATGGTCGCGGCGCCCCCCTGGTCAGAGCAGACGGTGAAGGCCGTGCCGCTATGGAAGCAGACCGGCCCCGATGGTTGACGTTCGTCTGTGCCGCGCGGTTCCGGCGCGGCGGGGAAACGTCAGGCCGCTTCGATTTCCGACGTGCAGTGCGGGCACCGGACGGCCTTGATCGGAATCGACGACAGGCAGTACGGGCAGTCTTTTGTGGTCGGTTCGGCGGCGGGTTCTTCCTTCCGGCGCAGTTTGTTCATGGCCTTGACCACCATGAACAGGGCGAACGCCACGATCAGGAAGCTGATTAAGGCATTCGCGAAGAGCCCGTAATTGAGCGTTACGGCGCCCGCCGTTTTTGCCGCGGCCAGGGAGAAGTACGGCCCCGGAGTGGCGCCTTCCTTGATGACCAGGAAGAAATCGGAGAAATCGACCCCGCCCAGGACCCAGCCAATCGGAGGCATCAGCACGTCATCCACCAGGCTTTTCACGATCGTGCCGAACGCGCCGCCGATGACGATACCTACCGCCATGTCGACCACATTTCCGCGCAGTGCGAACTCTTTGAATTCCTTCAACATCACGACGTCTCCTCGTTGTAATCCCAAGACTCCGGTATGAGGGGCAGCCCGACGTGTTCACTGTCTCACAGAGCCCCCCGGTTTCGCAATAGGGAAAGATCCGGTGGCACGCAGCCGGATCAGCCCGGCCAGGAAATCCGGGGCCGCGTCAGAGAAAAGAAGATTTGACGCCGGCGGGATGGGGTGCTATACTGTCTCCACGTAGTAGAAAAAGGATAGGCATAGTGGTTAATTCGAAGCATATGAGCCGCCTACTCTCACTCCTCCTCGTGGAGGAAGGTCGGCCCATTATGCCTCGAATTCCTTAATCAACACCCCGTAAGGGTTCAGGAACTCAAGGCCGCGGGCCGGAAAAGCCCGCGGCCGTTTTTTTTGGCCCCCGAACCGGGGCCGCCGAAAGGAGGTGGTGTCGTATGGATTTGGGGCTATCGGGTCTCAGGTCCGGGCGCTTGGTGCGGTGTAATGCCTGTGTTCCCGGATTCACCGTATTGACGCAGTCTAAAGGAGACCTATCATGTCCGGATCAATTCGAATCTACGATACCACCCTGCGCGAAGGGTTTGCGGGGGTGGGCACGGCCGTTTCGGTAGACCAGGCCGTCGCCATCGCGCGCGCGCTGGAGAAGGCCGGCGTCTCGGCCATCGAGGCGGGATACCCCGCGCAATCGCCCGCCCAGCGGGACATCGTTACAGCCGTGGCGGGCGCCGTCAGGGCGTCCGAAGTGGCCGCGCTGGCGGCCTGCGACCCGGCCGAAACCGCCGCCGCGGTGGACGCGGTCGGGCGGGCCGCGAAACCCCTGGTTCACGTATATCTGCCCGCCCGCGCGGCGTGCGATGCCGGGGGGCGCGTCGAGGTGTGCCGCGCGATACAGGAAGCCGTGGCGGCCGTTCGCGCCGCGGGGCCCGAGGTCCAATTCTCGATCGCCGGCATGGAAACCATGGAACGGCCGTTCCGGCGGCAGTGCATTGGCGTTGCCGTAGACGCCGGCGCGACGCGGATTGCCGTGCCGGACAGCACGGGCGCCATGGAAACCGCGGCCTACGCGGAGCTGGTGCGCGACATCGTCCAGTTCGTGGGGCCGCGCATCACGGTCTCCGCACATTGCCACAACGCGTCGGGCCGCGCGGTTCAAAACGTCCTGGCGGCCATTGACGCCGGCGCGTCGCAGGTCGAGACCACGGTCCGGGGGATTGGGCCATCGGGCGGCAACACGGCGCTGGAAGACATCGCCGGGCGGATCCGCGGGCGGGCCGGAACGTGCACCGTTGACCGGCGCGCCGTCGCGGCGATGGCCTCCCTGATGCCCGAGACACACATCAGGGAATGCGCGGAGGGCGTCTGCGCCGCGCGGGATGCCGCCCTGTCCGGCGCGCCCGCATCCCGCCCGGAGTGGTACTGCCTGGTCGAAGTCGCGGCGCTGTAGTGCGCCGGGCCCAGCTCGGCATGGGCGTGCACGGAAATGCCGAGCCCGGGGCGGTGTCACGCGAAACGGGTGATGCCGCCCCGGGCAGGGCGTCCCGCCCAGGAGAAGCTCCGCCTTTCGTGAAGCCGTTTCGGTCCGGATTTGGCCACATTTCTACGCGTAAGGTATACTCTCTCTGGTTGCGGAGGAGGCATGAGACTTACAGACCAGCAAGAACGCGTCATTGGCCGGTATCTGCGCAAAATTGACGAACACATGACCGATCTGCCGGAACGCCAGCGGGAACGCGCGCTTAAGAAGGCGCGCGCGGAGGTTCTGGAAGCCATTCCGTCGCCGAATGGCGCCGTACCGAACGACGAGGACGTTGAACACGCGCTGCACACCGTGGGCCCGGCGGCGCGCCATGCCCACCGATTGGTCGAAGCACTCGAACAGGACACGGCGCGCGGGGCCAAGGCCGAAGAGGAACGGCGCTGGCTGGGCGTGTGCGCGGTGATTGGCGAACAGACCGGGATGCGGCCCGCGGCGGTGCGCCTGGGCGCCGTGGCGCTGGGATTGGTAACCGGACCCTTTGCGCTGGTCATCTACATCGGGGTATTTCTCGTGCTGCACGTTTCGGGGCGCACCGAAACGCCCCCCATCGAAAAATGGGTCCTGGCCAAATACGTGCTGGGCCTGATACTGGGCGCGGTGGTGCTGCGCTACGTGGCGTGGGGGTTTGTGGCGCTGCTTGAATACGGCTACGGGCTGCTGTTCAAGGACGCCCTGACACTCTCCGGGCTGTGGAGCTGGCTTCAACGGCACGACGGCACGTTGTTTTTCTGGACGCTGTTTTTTCTGCTCCCGCTGGCCGTGCTGGCCGGGCTGCCGGTTCCCTCGCCCTGGCGCAACACGTTGCGAAAGCTGTTTGAAGCCGGTCTCGCCCTCTACGCCGCCGCCCTGTGCTTCGGGGCCGGCTGCGCGGTGGCCGGAACCGTCCTGAACGCCGCCCAGCGCATGCAGACCTCGCCCATAGTCGATTTTCAGTCGCTGTTCTCGGCCATGTGAACAAGACCCCCTTGCCGGGTCCCTGCCCGGGAGCCGTTTCATCCGCGCAAAGGTGCGATTACCGAGGCCATCCGGTATTCTATGGGCCATTGAACACGGCATCGTGCCATCACTCAGCAGGCAGCCCATGACAAAAAAAACGCCCGTGGAAGACACGCTGGCGGCATTGCGAGCCCTGGAGGGCCTCCCGTTGGCCGCCGAAGACGAGAAACGGATTCGGGACGCCATCGCGAGCCGTAACCGGGAACTGGTCGCGACGGCGGCACGTACCGCGCGCGAACTGTCTCTGGAAGCGTTCTGCGGCGACCTGGCCCGCGCCTTCGCGTACTTTCTCGAGAATCCCGCCCGGGACAAGGGCTGCATCGCGAAATGCGCGCTTGTGGATGCGCTGGACGCGCTCCAGTGCGACGATGACGACCTCTATGCCGCTGGACTCCGGCATGTCCAGATGGAACCGGTCTGGGGCGGCAAGGAAGACACCGCGGCGGCGCTTCGCGTCAAATGCGCGTTTGCGCTCGTGCGGCGGAACGTGCCGGGGGTCCTGTTCCCGCTGGCCGAACTCGTGAACGACCCCATGCCCGAGGCGCGCAGAGGCGCCATCCGGGCCGTCGCCCATGTGGGCGGACAGGAGGCGGAATTGATGTTGCGGGTCCTGGCATGGCGCCTGCCGGATCCGGAAGATCTTTCCGAATGCCTTAACGGGCTGATGGAATGCCAGCCGGAGCGTTCGCTGCCGTTTGTGGCCCGGTTTCTTGACCATGAGCATCCCGCCGTGGCGGAAAGTGCCGCGCTCGCCATGGGCGCCTCGCGTCAGGCGGAGGCCTTCGAAGTACTCCGCCGCCGCTGGGAACAAACGGTCTCGCCGGGCCTGCGCGACATGCTCCTCCTCCCCATCGCCCTCATCCGGAACGATGCCGCGCTGGAATTCCTGCTCGCGGTCGTGCGCGAAGGGCACGCAGCCGCGGCCGAAAGCGCGCTCGAAGCGATGGGGATCTACCGTGACGACCCCGTCGCGCGCAAGGCCATCGGCGCCGCGGTGCGCGAACGCGATGAACACCGGGTCCGCGAAGCGTATGACCGCGTGTTTGAACCGTATTAACCGGACAGCACGGTCATTGACCGGCCGGCCACGGTGAGTTTGCCCGATTCGCCGACGCGCGGCGCCTCATCGGCCGCATACAGGTCGCCGGGCGAAGCCGCGGCGGTATTCACCCGCAACCACCAGTCGCCGCCCGGGACGGCAAACTCGATGGCTTCCGGCGTGGGATTGAACATCAGATAGAGCGGAACGCCTTCGTTTTCGGTGGCGTTGATCCAGAACCCCAGGGCCGGGTGGGCGGGCTGCCAGTCCTGCGTCTTTCCATCCGGCCGGAACCACCGCACGTCGGACCCGGCGCCCTTTCGGGACGGATTGCCGGTATAGAACGTCGCGCGTTCGAACACGGCGTTTTCTTTACGGAACTGGATCATGCCCTTGCAGAACCGGAAGAGGTCCGTATTCTTTTCGAGCAGCCGCCAGTCGTACCAGGAGATCTCGTTGTCCTGGCAGTAGGCGTTGTTGTTACCCTTCTGAGTACGGCCGAACTCGTCGCCGCCGAGCAGCATGGGCACGCCGAGCGAGGTGAACAGGGTCGCGATGAGATTGCGCTGCATCTGCAACCGCAATGCCAGAATGGCCGGGTCCGTGGTCTCCCCCTCGACCCCGCAGTTCCAGCTGTAATTGTGGTCCATCCCGTCGCGGTTCTTTTCCCCGTTCGCCTCATTGTGTTTCTTGCGGTAAGAGACGAGATCGTTCAGGGTGAATCCGTCGTGCGACGTGACGAAGTTGACGCTGTGAATGGGCAGGCGGCCGTCGTCCTGATAGAGGTCGGGGCTGCCGGTGATGCGCAGGGCAAACGCGCCTTTCGAATCCGGCTCGTTGCTCCAGTAGCGGCGGACATCGTCACGGAACTTCCCGTTCAACTCGGACCAGCGCTCGTCGTTCCCGAACGACCCCACCTGGTACGCGCCGCCGACGTCCCACGCCTCGGCCGTCAGTTTCACGTCGCGCAGGACGGGGTCCTCGGCGATGCGTTCGATGATCGGGGCGTTTTCCACGATCCTGCCGCTCTGGTCGCGGCCCAGGACGGACGCCAGGTCGAAACGGAATCCGTCGACCCGCATGACGGTGGTCCAGTACCGCAGGCAGTCGCGGATGAGGTCGCGCACGAACGGGTGGTTGCAGTTCACCGTGTTGCCGCACCCGGTGTAATTGAGGCATTTCCCTTCCTCGTCGAGGAGGTAATAAATCGAGTGATCGATGCCCCGGAAACAGAGGGTGGGGCCGTTTTCATCGCCTTCGGCGGTGTGATTGAACACGACGTCAAGGATGACCTCGAGCCCGGCCTGATGCAGGGCCGATACCAGTTCGCGGAACTCGCGCAATTGCTCGCCAACGCCCCCCTCGCTCCCGAACCGCGCGGCGGGGGCAAAGAACGCGATGGGCGCGTAACCCCAGTAGTTCTTGAGACGTTCGCCCGTCTTCGGATTCCTGCGCTTGATGTGTTCCTCGCCGACTTCCTGCACCGGCATGAACTCGACGGCGGTGACGCCCAGGTCTTTCAGGTACGGAATCTTCTCGATGAACCCGCGATAGGTGCCGCGATGTTGTACGCCCGAGGACTCGTGCGCGGTGAACCCCTTGATGTGCGTTTCGTAAACGATCGAATTCGATTTGCGCGTTCGCGGCCGGATGTAGGGTTCCCAGTCCCGTTCGACATCCACGACCACACACTTGGCCTGGAAATCCTGTACGCTGCCCGCCACCATCAGCGCATAGGGATCGAGCACGTAGCGCTCCGGATCGAAGCGGTGGCCTTCCTTCGGATCGTACGGGCCGTCCAGGCGGAACAGGTAATACGCGCCCGCATGCAGATTCTCGATGAAGATGCTCCACACGTCGCCGATGCGGTTGCGCTCCACATCCAGCTCGAACTCCACGGCGGGACGCGCATCGTCGTGGCGCTCGAAAATGGCCAGCCACACGCGCGTGGCGTGGCGGCTCACCAGCGCGAAGTGCACCCCCGTTTCGCCCACCGAAGCCCCCAGAGGAATCGCGCGTCCGGGACGCGCCTTTAACGCTCCAAGCTCGAGTCTACTGCCCATACGGCCTTCCTGATGGACTTTGCCACGCGTGCGCCACGGCGCCGGCGCAAAGTCACGGTTCTTCCTCGTCATCCATTTCCCAAGGGTATTCGCTGTCGCGTTCGAGTTCCCATGCCATCATCACCGGCGTCTCCCCGGCCTCTTCCTGTTCCCACCGGTCCAGGACCTTGCGGTTGTGGCGGCGTTTGCGGAAGTACGCCACGATCACAAGCAACGCCATGAAATCGAACAGGCCGAATCCTGACATAACGGCGGAGATAACGGCAACTTTCCACAGCGAACGGTGCCAGGCCTTCCACAGTTCGTGGGGGGTCATGCCCGCGGTTTCCTGGAGCGCCGCAGGAAAGTCCTTGTCGCGCAGTGAATAGAGCAGCTGCCAGAAGGCCTCCTCGCCCAGCCGGTCGTAGAGGAAGGCGGTCATCGAAAGGCTCTGGGCATAGAGGTTGCCGAACGGCCGCTCGCCTTTCACCGCACTGAAGTCGAGCATGAGGTCGTCGTAGGAATACAGCCGGCCGGCCAGGTACATCCGGGCAACGAGAAACGTGGTGTTCCACCGGTATTCCCCCGAGAGGTGCATGGCCGTGCCTTCGTTCAGCCACCGCGGCAGATGGTCCAGACTGGTGTTGCGGGCCAGCAGCACATGAATGAGTTCGTGCCGTACCACGCCGTCATACAGGCGCGGATTCGACAACTGGGCCGGCGTGCGCAACACGATGACGCCGTCTTCCGAATGCGTGACACCCCCCACTTCGGCGGGCGGCCAGAACCCCGCATGCGCGGCAAAATCCCCCTGGGAAGCGCAGATGCGCACGATGATCGGGGCCGTGCCGGGGTCAAGACGGTGGCGCCAGGCCGCCGTGATCTCCTGGAGGTTCTCGAGCGTCACGGCGGCGGTATGCCGCGCACCCTCGGGGTATTCCACGCGAAAAAGCCCTTCCTGAAGGACCTCCGCGCCGGCCCCGCATGCGAGAACCGCCATGCAGGCAAGGCACGCGGCCAGGATTGGCCCTCTCACTTCAGATAGACCTCCATTGCGTCGGGCATGGGTTCGTTTCGGAGCGTGTCGATGGTCTCCGCGGCGTGCTTCAACACGTCGGCCGTGCGTTCCGGGGAAATGTCGGTCTCGGCGAGCTCGCCCGAGTCGACGTAGTAGACCCATGCCTTCCCGGGCGCCCGGCCCTGCAGGCGGCGCATGGCTTCGGCATACAGACACAGCTGAGCGTCGTACATGCCGCGCCGGCTCTCCCGGTGAAGCCCGGTCTTGTAATCGAGGAGCGCGTCGCGATCGAGCACGGCGTCGATCACCCCTTCAAGCACGGCATCGCCCACACGCAGGAGAAAGGGCGCTTCACGCTCAATCTCGTTGGCTCCGGTAAGCAGGGGCCATGCCCCGGACGCCATCAATCCCCGCGCCGCGCGCTCGATCGCTTCGCGCAGCCGGCCCGCCAGATGCACGGCGGGCTGTTCTCTGCGAAGGAACGCGTCAATGTCAGGGGGAGCATTCCGGAAATCCCAGAGCTCGAAATAGCGGTGCACCAGCGTTCCGCGAAGCAGGGGATCGAGCGTGGAAGCATCGCGGGGGCCGTCCGCCGCAGGTGCTTCATCGGAAGGGTACATCCGGTGCACAAGCGTGGTCACGGCAAAGGTGCGCTGTGTTGCGGGAATCGCGGGCGCGCGTTCGAGCCGCGGCGCGAGGCCGGCCATGTCCAGCGGCCGCGCCGGTTCGCGGGGCGCCGCCGCAATGGCCGCGGCCGGCATGGCGCGGCGAACGAGCGCGGTCCAACCCGCGCCGGAGAGCAACGTCTCGTCGGGCTTGGCGGCCAGGTCCCATTCCCTGCCAATCGGCTCCAGCAGACTGTCCGCGGGCACCCGGGCGCGCCCGCCCGAACCGGCCGAACCGCTCAGGACGAGCCAGTCGCGCGCCCGCGTCGTCGCCACATACAGGATACGCGCGCGCTCCGCTTCGTCCTTGGCCTTTTCATCCCGTTTCATCACTTCATAGATCTGGGGAGCGGGCGCGCGGTTTTTCCGGGGGTCGTACGGACGCGCGACGACGCCCAGTTGCCGGTGAAACACGACCCGGTCGCTCTGCCCGCCTCCGCCGGCGCCGCGCGACAGATCCGGCAGAATCACGATCGGGAATTCGAGCCCCTTCGATTTGTGGATGCTCATGATCGTGACTTCATCGGAACCTTCGGCCTGCAACGCGGCTTCGCCTTCATCAATCTCGGCGGACGCCACGTCGTCAAGATACCGCACAAACGCGCTCAGACGGGGCCGGCGGGTTTTCGCGAACGCTTCCGCAAGCTGCATCACTTTCCGCACATTGCATGCCCGCTGGTCGCCCAGAAAAAGCCCGCCCACCATGGCTTCGTATCCCGTCAGTTCCAGCAGATACCGCAGAAAATCGGGCAGGGACCGCTCGCGCTCGGCCCGGAGAGCCTGAAAGACACGGCGCGCATTATCGAGTTCATCGCACTGTGTGAAACCGGGGGGCGTTTCGCCGTCGAGAAGCGCGGCCGTCGGGCCGGGGCCGCCGCAGATCGCGAAAAGCGAGTCGTCGTCCAGACCGGCCATGGGACTCCGCAAAAACCCGAGCACGGCGGGTTCGTGCCAGGGATCGACGACCGCCTCGAGCAGATTGCGCACGTCCAGGACTTCCTGCCGTTCGTAAAACCCTTTTCCGGCGATGACGTGAAACGGGATGCGGCGTTCGGCAAGCGCGCGCTCGTAGATGTGGACGTCGCTGAGGGCGCGCAGCAGCAGCGCGATATCGCCGAACGCCGCCGGACGTTTCGCATCGCTGCCCTTGGGCTGAAGCTGCACGTCGAGCTGGCCGGAGCAGGCGGCGGCGATCCAATCGCCGATCATGGCGGCTTCCCGCGTGCGCGTCTCTTCGACCGACTCTTTGATATCCGAGCATGCGGGAAGCAGGATATGGACCCGGCACTCGCCCGTGGGCGCCCGGTGCGCCTCGGCGGGCACATACGGCGACTCCACGGCCTCGAGGAGGTCCGTGCGCGTGAAGATCTCATTCACAAACGCGACGATTTCGGGCACGGTGCGGAAATTCCGGTGCAGGCCGATGGTCCGGCCTTGGGTCTTTGCGGTCTCGAAGACCTCGACCTCGGCCCCCCGGAAGCGGTAGATGGACTGTTTCGCGTCTCCCACAATGAACAGTTCGGGAGGATCCGGCGTGCCGCAGAGCAGGCGGGCGATGGTGTACTGCTCGGAATCGGTGTCCTGAAACTCGTCGATGAGCAGATGATCGATGCCCCGCGCGATCCGTTCGCGAAGTTCCGGCTGGCGCTGCAGCATGTCGAGCGTGAGGAGAATGAGATCGGTGAAATCCAGCGCGTTTCTGGCGGCCTTGGCCGCCCGGTAGTAGTCGAAGACCGCCCGGAAACACGCCACGGCGTCGCGGGTCAGCTCGGCGCTCTGTTGCTCGACCTCCGGGTCCTCCGTCGGGGTGACGTAATCCTGCAGTACTTTCTTGAAAGCGTCCTGCGCCTCTTTGATATCTTCAAAGGCCTGTTCCGAAACCCAGTTGGCCTTGGCGGTAGAGGGCAATCGGCCTCCGAGACAGCCCCGGAGCAGCCACTCGATTTTTTGGGGGTTACGAAGCCTGTTCGCTTCGTCGATAAACCGGAGACAAGCCAGCCGGAACTGTTCCCGGCCATCGGCGGGGTTGGTGCACAGCCCGTCGAATCGCTCAAAGACGCGCCGGAACTTCCGCAACGCGGGCGAAGCGCCCAGCCCCAGCAAGCGCGCGCGGCAGGCCTCATCCACCCGCTCGCGCCAGAATTTCCGGATGCTGTCGGGCGAGGTGAACCGGTCGCTGGCCAGCAGCCGGCCGGCCGTCACGGGATTGTGGAGAAAACTCCCCAGCATCTCCTTGAGCCGGTACAGCCCGTAGTGGGCCGCCAGCCGCAGCGTTTCCTCATGCGGCTGTTCCAGAAGCGCCTCGATGGCCGTGTCGATGACCTCCGCGCGCAGGAGACAGCTTTCCGCGTCGTCCACAACGGTAAAATCGGGGTCGAGGGGCGGCGTAATCCGGTAGTCCAGCGCGTACTGGCGGAGCAGCCTGGCGCAGAACGCGTGGATGGTGCTCATGCGGGCCGATTCGATCTGGCGCGCCAGCCCGCGCCAGCGCTCCATCTCTTCCTGCGAACCGCTGTGTTCACGGTCCCGGCACTCGCTGCGGAGCCGGTCTTTCATCTCCGCGGCCGCCTTCTCCGTGAAGGTAATGGCGACAATGCGTTCGAGGGACACCTGGCATTCGCGCACGAGATGCAGGACACGCTCGACCAGCACGGCGGTCTTGCCGGAGCCTGCCGACGCCGTGACGCACAGGTCCTGGCCAGTGCTCTGAATGGCGTCCGTCTGGGCGTCCGTCCATTTCATGACGCACTCTCCCGTTTCCGCCGGATCCGGGAGGCATCGATGCGGCACATGCGCCGCGCGTCGCAACGCGCGCATACGTCGGGCTGGGGCGTTGGCGGAAACGCCGCCTCGCGGATTCCTCGCAGGGCCGCGGCCACGCCCTCGAAAAAGCCCCGCCGGGCCTCTTCCCAGCTTGTACTTCGTCCGGACTGCTGGACCGCCACCCGGGCGGACGTGCCCACCTGGAGCAGAACGCCTTCCACGCATGCGGCGCCGGGAGCGATCACCTGTTCGAGGGCGAGCGCGTACGCGACAAGTTGCAGCGAAATGCCCTCTTTCACCTGGCCCGCTGTCGGGAGAGAACCGGTCTTGTAGTCGAGCACGCGGTACCCTTCTTCGCCCTGATCGATGCGGTCGATGCGGCCGCGCATCTGGATGGCGCCGGCGTCCGTCGGAACGGCCAGGGGCGGATACGGGGCCCCCTGGTTCCCAAAGACCGCCTCAAACTGCGCGGGCCGCCACGTGGCTTCATCCTGGCACTCGATGGCGAGGTAGCGCTGGAGGCGCTCATGAACCGACAGGCGCTCCGCCGCAAGCATGCCGTCGGGCACGGTGCGCATGGCGGCCTCGTGTTCGGCGAAGACCGCGTCGACGAGCGCGCGCATGGTCTCCTCCGCCTCGTTCGCCGGGATCCCGGCCGCCGGCACACCTTCGTAGCGCCGGTGGAATTCTTCGAGTATGCGGTGGATCACGATGCCCAGCACGCCGCGATCGAAGGCCGCGACGGGCCGCTCGACCTGCATCAGGCGCAACAGCCGCAACGCAAAAAACCGGAACGGGCACTGCCGGTAATCTTCCAGTTCGGTGGCGCTGAAAACGTGGGGCTCGCCAAAGCGTTCGGCCACCGTCTCCCTGTTCGATGCCTTGCTGAGCATGCCGTCAAACGCATCGAAGGGCGCGGGACTGTACCGCTGTTTCTCGATGTCCGCGCCGCGCACGGCGTGCGCGAACCGCTCCGCAAGGGGGTTCGGCAGGGCGCCCTGTGTGGCAAAGACGTTGTTGAGCATATCGCGCGTGGATGCGGCGTCGGAAAGGGCCGGATAGTACTGGCTCGCGCGCAGGGGCGGCCGTTCGACAGGCCGCGCCGGAAACAGGCGCAGGAGATCGTTCAGGAACGGGCTGCGCAGGAGCGGTTTCCCGTCGGGCGTGGCCGTTCGCCAGAGAAACCAGAGCCGGTCCTGCGCGGCTTCCAGCACGTGATGAAACGCGGCAAACTCCTGCTCAGCGCGCAGTTCACGGAGTTCGAGGGGGATGCCTGCCTCGCGCAGTTCGCGCACGTCCTCCTCCGAATACACGGCGTTGACGCCCGGCGAACCCGGGATGACGCCCTCATTCAGGCCGCCAAAGAACACATAGCGGAAACGGAGGCCCCGAATGTTTTTCACGCCGAGACATCGCACGCCCTGACGTTCCCGCGGCGTCTGTGGGACGCGAAATGCCTGCGCGCCGCAGGCCTGGCGGAGAAAGCGGGCAAAATCCGCGCGCGTCAGCGAGCCGCCCGCGCCGAAATGTCCCGCGTCCAGGCGCCCGAGCAGGTCCTGCAGCGCCTCAAGGGCCGCGGCTTCCCGCGCCCGTATGGACTCCGGCGCGTGCGTTCGCACGGCCTCGTCGAGCGCCAGCGTTGCCATGAATTCGGCCGTCGCGCGGCTGAACCCGGGGAGGTCCCCTGTGGCCGGGACCATCGCGAGGGCATGCGCGAGGCGTTCGACCCGCGCCAGGAGCGCGTCCACGGCTTCCTCAACGCGGGGATGACGGCGCAGAAAGAGGCCGGTTTCAGGGCCGCGTTCACGCTCCGGCCCCGAAAGCTCCTTGCGCAGCCGTTGCAGGCGCTGGGTCCATTGCGCGTTTCCGGCCACGATGCCCGCCAGCCGGCAGATCACGGGGAACGCGCCCGTAAGCGCCTCGCCCGCGCCGTCGGTGTCCATCCAGGGGGCGGTCAGCAGTTCAAGGATCTCGCCGTGCTGCCACGCGCCCGACGCCTCGAGAGCGTCCAGCACGAATGCGCACACCGAGCTCGCCGCGAGTGGTTCGCCGCCATACAGACGGAGCGGGATTTGAAACTCGCGTCCCATCGAACGCAGCGCCTCCCGGACCGCTCCCAGGTCCGCGTAGACGACTGCAATCTCGGCCGCGGGCACCCCATCGAGGATCAGAGTCTTGACGGCCCGGCCAATCATCTCGACTTCGTCGGTCACGCCCGCACACGGCACGACCTCGAGATTCGGAACCAGACCGTCCACGGACGGCTTCTCGTCGCGCCAGAGGAGACAGGTGGACGCATGCTCGCTGTACGTGGCGGGCGGACGGGCGGGCAGCCACTCCATAGACGGCTGGAATGCGGTTTCAATCCGCGCCAGCGTTTGCCGCTGCAGACGGTAAAGATCCGCGCCCCCGGCCGCCCTGTCGGCGCGTACCGCGAATACCAGGCGGTTCACCCGGTTTCCCAGCGCCGCGATGAGCCGGAATTCGGACTCCGTGAAGTCGTCAAACCCGTCAAAGGCAACCAGGGAAATGCCCTGAAGCAGCGGCACGCCGTGGGGGGCTTCGAGAAGCTGGCGGGCCTGCCAGTACACGCCGATGCGGTCGTACGCCCCCCGTTCAATGAGCGCCGCCTGATATTCCTGATACGCCCGCGCGACCACCAGGTCCAGCGCGGCGGGGTGCTTGCGCCGCCGCACGCGCTCGGTGAACTCGTCCGGCTCGACCGCGGCCTGCTTGAGCCGCTCGAAAACGCTCAGGAGATGCCGCAAGAAACCGTCGGTCTGGCTGCCGGGCCCGGCGCCGTCGAGTTCCCCCGCGGCGCGGAGCCGGCGCAGCGCCTCCTGCAACACGAGCCGCCGTTCCAGGTCGTTCAGGGGCGCCGCGCCGGGGTCGGCATCCTGCAGGATCCGCTCCGCGAAGGCCTGCAGGGTACGTACCGGTGTGCCCCAGGCGCCCGCGATGTCCGGCCTGACGAGCAGTTCTTCCAACCGTTTCCGGGCAAACTGGGTTGTGGGGGTCAGCAACAGCGCACGCCCCCACTGCTCCGCGAGGATGCGATCCAGCTTCTCTGTGCGCGCGGACCCGGACGGTCCGGCGAGCACTTCGACGACCGCCATGGCTACAGCTCCTCGTAATCCTTGATCTCGTAATGGTAGCCCTGTTCCGTAAGAAACAGCTGCCGTTTGACGCTGAAATCCTGGTCGCAGGTGTCGCGGGAGACCAGCGAATAGAAATGGGCGATCGAGCCGTCTTCCTTGGGCCTGAGAATCCGCCCGAGCCGCTGGGCCTCTTCCTGCCGCGAACCGAATGTCCCCGATACCTGCACCGCCACATTGGCGTCGGGCAGGTCGATGGCGAAGTTGGCCACTTTCGACACGACCAGCAGCTTCTGTTCTCCCCTCCTGAACGCGTCATACAATGCTTCGCGCTTTTTGTTCGCGGTTTGACCCGTGATGAGCGGCGCTTTCATCGTTTTGGCGAGCGCGCGCAACTGGTCGAGGTACTGGCCGATGATCAGCACGTTATCGCCCCGGTGACGGTCCACAAGCGTCCGGCAGATGCTGGCCTTGATCGGATTGGTGGACGCGATGCGGAACTTGCCGCGTTTGTCGGCGATGGCATACCGGTACCGCTCATCCTCGGGAAGCGGGATGCGCACTTCGGTGCAGGCCGCCGTGGCAATCCAGCCCTGTTTTTCCAGGACCTTCCAGGGGACGTCGTATTTCTTGGGGCCAATCAGGCTGAACACGTCGTCTTCGCGGGCGTCTTCACGCACGAGCGTAGCGGTCAGGCCGAGGCGGCGCCGGGCCTGCAGCGTGGCGGTCGCCCGGAATACGGGGGCCGGCAGCAGGTGCACCTCGTCGTAGATCACGAGGCCCCAGTTGCCCTGGTCAAACAGGCCGAAATGTTCGAACGTGCTGTCCTTGGACCGGCGATAGGTGAGCACCTGGTACGTGGCCATGGTCACGGGACGGATTTGCTTGGCCTCGCCGCTGTATTCGCCGACATCGTCATCCCGCAGCGTCGTTTTGTCGAGCAACTCGCTCTTCCACTGGCGCAAGGCCACGGTGTTGGTGGTCAACACGAGGGTCTGGGTCTGGAGACGGTGCATGGCGCCGATGCCCACGACCGTTTTTCCCGCACCGCACGGCAGCACAATCGCGCCGCTCCCCCCTCGGTTCGAACCGCCCGCGTAAAACGCGTCGACGGCCTCGATCTGGTACTTACGCAGCGAGAACTCTTTTCCGCTCAGCGTGGTTGCGCGCAGGTCGAACTGGAGCGGAGCGCCCTGGACATAGCCCGCCAGGTCTTCGACAGGAAACCCGAGCTTGATCAGCGCGCACTTCAGGTTGCCGCGCTCCAGCTGCCTGACGATGAGCCGGCGGCCGTCCTCGGCCCCCTCGATGAACGGCTGCAGCGACTTCTGCCGCGTCAACTGCGTCACCAGCAGCGCGTCATCGGACTCCAGCACGAGCATGCCGTCCTCGCGCCTGTACAGCTTCAGGCGGCCGTACCGCGCCACCGTGTCCCGGATTTCAAACAGGATATTCTCCGGCACCTCGTATTTGCTGTATTCCTTGAGGTGGACGATCATCTCTTCAGCGGACATGCCCGCC
Organism: Candidatus Hydrogenedentota bacterium; assembly: GCA_012719295.1. Classification (GTDB taxonomy): domain Bacteria; phylum Hydrogenedentota; class Hydrogenedentia; order Hydrogenedentales; family SLHB01; genus UBA2224. Next base: position 16,171 of record JAAYAQ010000101.1, read on the forward strand.
GCCGCGGCGTTCCACAGCGACAGCGGCGTGACGCGGTACGTGTGAATGTGCTCGGGCGACTTGATCAATTCCGCGAACGGCGCGATCGCGTCGCGGGCATCTTCGAAACGCGGCCCATCCGTCTCGAGCAGAATAGAGCGGTCGGACTGTACGATAAGTGGATTAGCGCGTTGGACGTCCATATGCCTTTCCGGTAGCGGTCACGCGGATACCGTGCGCCGCGGGGCTCTCCCCCGTGAAGGGAGCCTGCGAACCTCGCGCGCATGGCTTACGTGCCGCGCGCGTATTCCAGCGATTGTACCAAAAGGGGAGACCCGAGTGTACCGCCCGAAACCAGAGTGAATGGGCCGGGTACGCGCGATTCAGTCCGGGCCGCTGTTGAAGGGGGCGCGTACGGCGCGCGAAACGGACGAGCCGCGGCCGATCACTCGAAGGCTTTGGGCGGCCCGAGGACCTCCATCAGGACGATGCCGCGGCGCACCTCGTCAAGGTTCGAAAACAGGCCCGCGCCGGACGGGGCCGCCTTCCTGCGGGCGCGGGGTTGCTGCGCCGCGGCCGCCGCGCCCCCTTGGCGGATCTGCTGCGCCCGCTGGAGCATCGCGGCGTGTTGGGCCTGGGCATCCCGCAACTGGCCCATGCGCTGCGCCATCATCTGCTCGTGGCGCGCCTGCATCGAGACCGTCTCGGGCTGTGTCTCGGGCGGCGGCGCGGGGCGGCGCCGGACCGGAGGCGGGGGCGGCGGAGGCGTTGCGGTCTCCAGAACCTGGCGGGGCGCCTGCGGCTGGGGCGGGCGGCGCATGGGCTGCGGCCGCGGGCGCTCGAGCTGCGGCGCGACACGGGGTTGCGCCGTCCGCACGGGCGCCGCTTCGCGCCGCGCTTCCGCGGCGGGCTTATCGGGGGCGCCATACAGCATGCGCCGCGTCGCCTCCGGCAGATCCTCGGGCCGGACGGGCTTGCGGCTCAGCTTGCGCTCTTTGGCCCGGCGCTGCTCCTGGATCTTGCCAATCAGACTGGCAACGACAATGATGATGACGACGACGAGACTGCCGATTTCGTCCATCCGAAACCCTTTCGCCCCGAGGCGGCCAACCCGGTTCATCCGCCGCGCCGGGGCCGGAAACGCCCGGCCCCGGCGCGCGCGTCTCAATTAGGTATTCTTGTCTTCTTTCTTGGTTTCCACACCGGAGATCGACTGGCGCATATCGGTATCGGCCATGATGTTTTTCATGCGGTAGTAATCCATGATGCCGAGGTTGCCCGAACGAAACGCTTCAGCAATGGCCTTGGGCACTTCCGCTTCGGCCTGCACGACGCGGGCCCGCATCTCGACCACCTGGGCGCGCATTTCCTGTTCGCGGGCCTGCGCCATCGCGCGGCGCTCTTCCGCGCGCGCCTGAGCGATATTTTTGTCGGCCTCGGCCTGCATGGTCTGCAGTTGGGCGCCAATGTTCTCGCCAACGTCCACGTCGGCGATATCGATGGACAGGATTTCGAACGCCGTGCCGGCATCCAGGCCGCGGGCCAGGACCACCTTCGAGATGCTGTCGGGATTCTCGAGCACTTTCTTGTGCGACTCCGCGGAACCAATGGTGGTGACGATGCCTTCACCAACACGGGCGATAATGGTTTCCTCGGTGGCGCCGCCGATCAAGGTGTTGATGTTCGTGCGCACGGTCACCCGCGCCTTGGCCTTGAGCTGGATGCCGTCCATGGCAACGGCGGCCACCGTCGGCGGGCCTTTCGTGGGATCGGGGCAGTCGATCACTTTGGGCTTGACGGACGTCTGGACCGCGTCCAGTACGTCGCGCCCGGCGAGGTCGATGGCCGTGGCTTTCTGGAAACTCAACGCGATGTTCGCCTTGTTGGCCGCGATAAGCGCCTGAACGACCCGCACAATATTGCCGCCCGCCAGGTAGTGGGTTTCGAGGTCGTTGGTCGAAATACCCAGTCCCGCCTTGACGGCCATGATGCGGCTGTCGACGATGACCGACGCGTTCACCTTGCGCAGCCACATGCCCAGGAGGCTCGGAACACTGACATGCGCCCCCGAGGCGAACGCCCGTATCCACAGCCCGATGAACTTGATGAATATGGCGAAGAAGATCAGCGCGATCACGCCCAGAAACAGCGCGACTCCCCAGATGACCGGCATAGGCATAGTAACCCCCCTCTTCTCAGACCGGCACCCGGTCTGCGGAAATGGCCGAACCCTGTTTTAGCATGGTACCCTATAAAAAGTCACGCGTTCGCGTTGGCTTGCGTCTGCTCTGCCTGCTCGACGACAATCCGGTTGCCGTGCACCTCGATGACCCGCACCACGGCGCCGGCCTCGATAAACGCGCCTTCCGACACGGCCTGCAGGCGTTCCGTGCCGAACTCGACCGTACCGGCCGGGCGGAGGGGCGTGACCACCGTGCCGAACCTGCCGACCAGATCGGTGTTGCCGGTTTCGTTGACCCAGCCCTCTTCCGCGTTCTGCGTGTTTCCGAGCATCAGGAGCTTGCCAAACGGCGACCGGGGCAACAGGTACATCCCCAGGATCACGCTGCAGATGGTGCCCAGAAACTCCAGCATCAGGATGGGCAGCCAGTATTCGGGATAGTGGTAGCATCCCATCACCGCGCTCACGATGATCAGCAACGCTCCAGCGGAACCGCAGATGCCGCCCGGCACCACGAATTCCACCGTGATGAGCGTCGCCCCCGCCAGGAACAGGATGATCACCCACCAGATCATTGGCCGCCATCCTCTTCGACGACTTCGAGCAGCGCAATGAGCTGGTTGATCTCCACGCGAATCCCCTGAATGATCTTCATTTTATCGCCCGGGTCCTTCGGGTCAAACTCCGCGATTTCCTCAAACGTGCCGATGAGCCCGTCCGAAGCCCCGAAGAGCGTGCGCGCTTCCGCCAGCAGTTTGTTGAACCGCCGCGCAAACGGGATGCAACTGTAGTATCCCGCACCCACTTGTTGAATGCTGAGGCTCTGTTCGTCCAACTGCCGCAACATGTGAATGATCAACTGCCGCTTATCCATGGACTCCTCTTCTCCCGGGGGGCATTATCCGCTTCCCGCGACACCGGCGCAACGACGTACCGGTTGCCTTCGGCCTGGGTGATCACAATGGGCGTGCCGGGCGCAAGGAACTCGCCCCGGCTGACCACGTGCAGGGTCGTGGCGCCGAAACGCCCCCGGCCGGCGGGACGCAGCATCGTGATCGCCACGCCCTGCAGGCCGATCGCCGCCTCTTCCTCCTGGTCGGTCTGCGCAACGAATCCGGCCTCGGCCCGCTGCTCATCGGCCAGCACCAGCCGGCCGTACAGCGGCGTGTGCGGCAGAATTTTCCACGTCACCGCGACAAAGACCAGGAACAGGCCCATCGACAACCCGAGGGAATACGCGGCATCCGTGAGCCGCTCGTAGTCCCACTGGTACTGGGGCAACTGCCAATCGTTCAGAACAAAAGAGAGGACTATGCCCGATACGACGCAGACAATCCCCGCGACGCCCGCCACGCCGAAGCCGGGTAGGACGAAGATCTCCAGCAGGATCAGGCCCAGCCCGACAATGACCAGCGCGATGTCGATCCAGTCGGCCAGCCCCAGCACGGCGCGCGCGCCAAAGAAAATCACCAGGCAGCTGATGCCCACGATGCCCGGAACACCAAACCCCGGCGTCTTGATTTCGATGTACAGGCCGCCCACGCCAAAAAGCAGCAGGAGACTGCTGACCGTAGGGTTCGTCAGCCACCGGAAGATGATCTCCGACCAGGTCATCTCATAGTCGAACCGTTCATAGCCGCTCAGGCTGAAAAACGACAGAACGCGGTCCAGGTCGTCGAAGATCTCGGGGATCAGGCCATACTCCCGGGCTTCGGAAGCCGTCAACGCGAGCAATTTGCCGCGCGCGCTCACGACCTTTCCTTCGGGGGGATACATCTCGAAGACATCTCCCGGGCCCCCGTATTTTTCCGCATCGGTGAGCGAAGGCGGCGCGGGAGGCGGCGTCCCGCCGGCCTCGTCCTCCGGTTCTTCTTCGCCCCGGACCGATTCGCGCACCAGATCCTTGGCGGCTTCCTTTACCTCCTCCGGCAGCGGGATCTCCCCGTCCAGGGTATCGATGAATTTCTCGAGGGCGTCCTCTTTCCGGGTGGTCGAGGAACGCGGGCCCTCATCCATGGCCTTGACGAGGACCTTGGTTCCGACCTTGAATGCGCGCAGCTCGATATCTTCGTCGACCATGGCCATGGCGATGTCGGGATTGTGCCCGTTCGACTCGGCGAGCGCGCCGAATTTTGCCCGGAGAAACGAGACCGTCTTCTCGTCGCCCGGCAGCGCGCCCTGCGGCGTCAGCATGACCGGCTTGGCGGCGCCGATGGTCGCGCTGGGCGTCATTACGATGTGCTTGCACGCATACGCGACGAGGGCGCCGGCCGACGAGGCGCTGAATCCGTCCGTAATGTACGCGATGGTCGGGCAGAACTTACCGGCGTGCTGGATCGACTTGGTGATCTCGAGACCGGAATCGACGCGCCCGCCCGGGGTGTCGATGATGAACACCGCGCCTTCGGCGCCTTCGGCGTAATCGGCGACGCGCTCGACAAACACCGCCATCGCCTCATCAACTTCACCGTCGAGCGTGCAGACGACGATGTACCGGTTGTCGCCCCCCGGAGCGGGAGCCGGGGCCTCCTCCTGGGCAAGCGCAAGAGGATACAGGGCTCCCAGCACCAGCAGGATGGCAGTCCGTCTATACATGCTCGCGCCACCTCTCTCGAGCGCGGCTCCCCCCCGCGCGGGTTTCGCGACCGGCGATACGTCCGTTTCTTCCAGCTACCTACACCGGGCCGCGGGTTTTATTCTAGGCACAAGCCCCGCGGCGTTCAATTCGCCCATGGCGCGGCGGCCGGAAGGTCTCCCGGTTAATCCACCAGGGCCAGGCCGATTTCGTTGTTGAGCTCGAAGCCGGATTCCGTAGGCACAAACCGGCCGTCGCGCTCCTCGAGCAGGCCCCGTTGCATCAAGGTCCGGAGCACCGCGCCGAAATCCGCCCCCAGCTCCCGCCCGAACCGGTCCGCATACGTGTCGCGGCCCAGCCCCTCGCTGAGGCGGAAATGCTGAATGAGCGTTTCGACGCGGATCTCGCGTTCCGACAAGCGCAACCGTTCCGCCTTGCGGCCGGGCCGCGCCAGGTACGCTTCGAGGGCCGTCTCATTCATGGAACGCCCGCCGTCGATGAAAGAAAAGGCCCCCGGGCCGAACCCCGCGTACTCGAGGTTGCGCCAATAGTAGAGATTGTGGCGGCACCGGAAGCCCGGCAGGGCGAAATTCGAAACCTCATAGCGTTCGTATCCGGCCAGGAGTTCGCGGCTCCGCCGGTAACACGCCAGCGCGGTGTCTTCGTCGATGGCTTCGCGGGCTCGCGCTCCGAAGGGCGTGTCCGGCTCGTAGGTCAACCCATAGCACGACACATGCGGCGCCGCGAACGAGACGCATTCCGTCAGGGTCGCCGGCCACGACGCCGGGGGATGCGCCCCGTAGATGAGATCCATGCTCCAGTTGGCGAAACGCGCCGCCACCGTTCTACAGGCCCGGCGCGCTGTTTCGGCATCGTGCCGCCGCCCGAGATAGCGCAGCGCGGCGTCGTCGAAGCTCTGCACGCCCAGACTTACACGGTTGACCCCCGTTGCCCGCCACGCATCCGCGAGCGTCTCCGTGACGTCGTCGGGATTGGCTTCGAGCGTAATTTCCGGGGCCTTCAGGTCGAAGCGTCTCCGCACCGCCTCAAGGATCCGATCGAGCTGACCGGGCGCCAGCAGAGACGGCGTCCCCCCGCCCAGGAAGACCGTCTCCGCCTCGCGGCGCGCGTCAAAGGCGTCGATTTCACGCACCAGGGCATCGACAAAGGCGTCCGGCGGGGCGCCGTCAATGCGCACACGGTTGAAGTCGCAGTACGGGCACAGCGTTCGGCAGAACGGCACGTGGATATAGACGCCGATCACCGGGGGTGTGCTCCCCGACGCGCCGCGACGCCGCCCTGAAGGCCATTTCGCAGGATCGTGCTCACTCCTCCGCCATCAGCCTGTCGAAATGTTCGACCGACATGGCCGGACAGCTCGTGAAGGAGATCCCGGTGGACCGCGAAAGCTTGATCGACACTTTCATGGCCTCCTGCGTGCCCGGCAGGTCCACGATAAACACGAGATCGTAGGCTCCCAGCAAGGCGTACATGTCCTTCACCTTGCCGCCGAAACTCTCGACCAGGGCAATGGCTTCCCGGGTGCGTTCCGCGGTAATCTCCCGCACCGATTCCGCACCGTATTCCCCGAACATCAGAAACGTAGTCATAGTGGCCTCCCTTGTGCACAGCAGGCACCGTTGCCGCAGCCCTCTGCCGCACCCATTATACTCTTTGCGAGCCGTCCCGGCGGAAACGCGGGGACGCCGCGTGGCGCCGGTTCCCGGTCTCGCCGCGGGTCACCATTCTGCGCTCCGGCTGATTTTGGTATGATACCGGCCGTCTTCAGGGAGGCAGGGCTGTTTCATCCCGGGCGAGCCGGGCAACGCGGACACGTATGCGGTATAACACATTCAAACGCTCATTCATCCCATGGGTGCTCCTGCTGCTCCTGGTCACGTGTATAGCGGTCCCGCCGTGGGGTGATTTCCCGCAGAACGACGACTGGGTGCATGCGAAAGCCGTTCAACGCCAGCTCGAGGATTTGACCGGGCCCTACCGCGGCCATCCGTTTTGTACCTCGAGCCTGGTGGGCCTGGTGTATTGGGGTGCATTGTTCGCCAGGGTTTTCGGGTTCAGCTTTGACACGCTGCGGATGTCCACGCTGGTGCTGAGCTTCTTTCTGGCGTGGGGGGTGGCGCTGTGCGGCCGCGAAGCGGGTCTTCCCCGCAGGCTCGCGCTGCTTTGCGGCGCCATCGCCTGGTCAAGCCCCATCGTGCTGGTGCTGTCGTATTCGTTCATGCTGGACGTGCCGTTTCTAACCATGACCGTCCTGTCGGGCTTGTTTTATCTGCGGGCACTGCGCACGGGAAAGCCCGGCAACATCTTCTGGGGAAGCGTGTTCGGGGGGCTGGGGTATGCTGTCCGGCAGCCGGCGCTGCTGGTGCCCATCGCCTACGCGTGCACGGCCGGTCTCATTTGCCTGAGGCGCCGGCAACGCCCGGACTGGCGGCGCGCCGCGGCCTTTCTGGCGGGACTGGTGCTCATGCTGCTGCTGCTGGCGTGGCTCACGCGGAACCGCGAAACGGGCACGGCCTACGCCTTCGAGATTCAGGCGACGAGCGTGGCAGACGGACTCCTGCGCTCGCTTCGTTTTGGCGCGATCGCGATGGCGTACGTGGGGCTCTTTGTGGCGCCGCTGGGCATCGCACGGCTCTGGCAGTTGTTCCGAAACCAGGAGGACAACCGCGGGGCGGCCTGCGTCTTCGTCGCGCTGTATACCGTGGCCTCCTTCGCGCTGTTCTGGTATCCAGGGCTCTGCCGCATGCCCTTCCTGCCGAGCTGCCTGTACGATCTGGGCCTGTCGCCCCTGACCCTGCACGACGTATATATCGAGAACCGGACGTGGGCGCCGGTTCAGCTCGGAAAGTGGTGGTGGCCCATCACCCTGTTTGCCGCGGTTTCGGGAGGATTGGCCCTCTGGAGCGTGACGCCCGTCGTGCGGGGCCTGCTCAAAGCCGGGAAGGCGCCGCGCCGGCGCGCCCGCCGCACGCACCAGGGTCTCTTTCTGTTCATATGGGGCGGCTTCCTGCTCGGCAGTCTGAAAAATCCCTGGCTGTGGCCGCACGACCGCTACTTCATTGCGGGAATCCCCCCGTTCCTCCTCCTCCTCGCGACGACGCTGGCGTGGCGAAAGTACGCGGGAATACGCCGCGTCGCCTGGCTCAGCGCCGCATTGGTCTATGCCTTCTCCCTGGCCGGAACACAGGATTGCATGGCTTGGAACCGCGCGCGATGGACGGCCATTGATCGCCTGAGGAACGAGCACCAGGTCCCGCTGACCTCGATCAACGGCGGATACGAGTTCTACGGCTGGTACACGAGTGACGACTTCATGAAAGAGCACCATACGACGAACTTCTGGGACTTTTTCGGCGACCGGGACGGCCGATGGGTGCTTGATGACACCTATGTGCTCGGGATGATCGCCCCCCGGCCGGGATACGAGGTTTTCTTCCGCCAACCCTATTTTTCCTGGCTGGGCATGGAGACCCGCGAAATCTACGTGTTTAAACGCGACACCGCCGAATAACCCGCCCGCGCCCGCGCGTTTACCCCAATACCGGGCGGGCCTGCGTCACAAACGTGGGTTTTAGCCTGCGCGCTGTTCCCAGAACTCCTCTGCGCGGCGGGATAGGGTGGCGCAGCGCAGGGCGATGATGGCATTGGCGCCTCTGACGGTCCACTCCATA
>JAAYAQ010000102.1 GCA_012719295.1 Candidatus Hydrogenedentota bacterium
GAGGTTCCGGGGGAGTTTGGCATCGACAAGCTGGGGCATTGCGGGGTGTACGCGGGGCTGGCCGGGCTGGTCTCGGTCGGGTTGCGGCGCTCGGAGTCCGGGTTGAGCCTCCGGTGGCAGTTCTGGCTCCCCATTCTGTTCGCCGCCCTGTACGGTTTGAGCGACGAGTTCCACCAGGTGTTTGTCCCCCGGCGGACGTTTACGATCGGGGACCTGGTCGCGAACACGCTGGGCGGGGTGGCCGCGCAATACTTCCTCTGGTACGTGTGGTGGCGTCCGCGCCGCGCGGCGGCCTCGCCGGCGGACTAGGCCCGCGTGAAACCCCGGCGCCCCGCCGGGGATCAGAGGGGAATGTCCGGGTCCCGGGCCGAACATCTTTGGAGAAAGGGCCGGCAGAATGCTAGGATCGAGGGTATGACGGACGAACATGCAGAACAGGCCACGGAACTCGACGGATTGACCGGCGCGCTGGCGCGGAAGCCGCGCGGCTGCGGGGGCATCTTTTTCATGCTGATGCTGGTGCTCGCGGCGGGTTGGGGCGTGGGCCTGGGCATGTTCGTGTGGATGCTGGATGACGCGAAGGCGAACATCCAGGCGGTGGACGATTTCCGCCCGAAGGTGGGCAGCCGGATTTATTCGTCGGACGGGATGCTTCTGGGAGAGTACACGGTCGAGGCGCGGCAGCTGGTGCGCCTGAGCGAGATTCCCCTGCATGTTCAAAAGGCCTTCATCGCCACCGAAGACCACCCGTTTTATGTGCACAAGGGGGTGCGTCCGCTGGCGATTCTGAGCGCGATCAAAGACGCGGTGCGGACAGGCAACATGCGCGGCGCGAGCACGATCACGATGCAGATCGTGCGGAACATTACCGAAGTGACGGGCGTATCGACCGAGCGCACGATGCAGCGGAAGATCAAGGAAGCGTTTGTGGCGCTGCAGCTCGAACGCGAATTCACCAAGGACGAGATCCTCGAGCTGTACCTGAATCAGATCTTCCTGGGGGGCAGCGCGAACGGCGTGGAATCGGCGGCGCAACAGTATTTCGGGAAATCGTGCAAAGACGTGACGCTCGCGGAGGCCGCGACGCTGGCGGGGCTGTCGCGCTCGCCGAACGCCAACCGGCCGGACCGGTATCCGGAGGCGGCCCAGCAGCGGCGCGACATCGTGCTGGCGCAGATGCTCCGGCACGGGTTCATCACCCGGGAGGAATACGCCGCGGCGGTGGCCACGAACGTCCAGGATACGGCGATATCGTACGAAGAACGGATGCGGCGGATGCAGGAAGGGACCGGGGTGTGGCGTCCGAACCGGTTCCAGGCGCCGTATTTTGTCGAGGAGGTGCGTCAGTTTACGCGGGAGCACGGGTACGCGGACCGGGAGGAACTGCTGGAGAGCGGGCTCCAGATTCATACGACGGTGGACATGCGGCTCCAGCGGGCGGCCGAGAAGGCCCTGGAAAAGAAACTGGCGGAGATCGACGAGGAGACGTTGAAGGTCCTCACGCAGCGCGGGCAGGAGGATTATTTCGTGCCGATCTCGGGCGCGCTGGTGTGTATCGACAACCGTCCGGGCGCGGAAGGATACGTGCGCGCGATGGTCGGAGGCCGCGATTTCGACAAGGAAAAATACAATACGGTCACGCAGGCGTTGCGGCAGCCGGGGTCGAGCATCAAACCGTTTGTGTGGCTGGCGGCGTTCCAGAACGGGCTGACGCCGTCGCACGTGGAAGTCGACGAGCGGATCACGCTGTACGACGGCTTGGGCCGGCCGTGGTCGCCGGCGAATTTCACGTCGGACTTCAAGGGTCCCGTGACGCTGCGGTACGCGCTGGAAAACTCGATCAACATCGTCTCGGTGAAACTGGTGCTGCGGATGGGCATGCCGGTGGTGCGCGGGGTCTTGCAGCGGGCGGGGATTACGTCGGAAATCAATGATTCGCACAAGTGGACGATCGCGCTGGGAACCCCGGACGTGACGGTGCTCGATCTGTGCACGGCCTACGCGACGATCGCGCAGGGCGGGGTGCTGGCGCGGCCGACCTTCGTCGAGACCATCCGCGACCGGGACGAGTTCGTGCGGTACAAGAGCGACATTCATCGCGAGCGCACGCTCGATGCCGATGTGTGTTATCTCGTCACGTACCTGATGGAGGGCGTGGCCAAATACGGGACGGGCTCGCGCAGCCGCGACCTGGACCGGCCGCGGGCCGGGAAGACGGGCACGTCGAACGACAGCCGGAACGTGTGGTTCTGCGGGTTCACGCCGGATTACACCTGCGTGGTGTGGCTCGGGTATCGCGACAACCGCTCGATCGGCCAGGGGCCCGACGGGCGCTGGCTGAAATCAAGCAAGGAATTCACGGGCGGGCGTCTGGCGTGCCCGGTGTGGACGGAGTTCATGGTGGCGGCGCACAAGGGCTTGCCGAAGCGGGACTTTGCGGTGCCCGACGGCGTGGTGTTCCACAATGTAGACAAGAAGACGGGGCGGGTGGGCGGCTCGTTTCCGGAAGCGTTTCTGAAGGGAACGCGTCCTCCGGCGGCCCCGGCGCCTGCGGAACCCGCGCCGGTCGAGGAGGTGATGGAACCCCCGTCTGAACTGATACCGGCCCAGGAGCCGGGGGAGATACCACTGCTTGCGGATATTTGATTGCGATGCCGCGTTCGGGCGCGGGACGACGCCGTTGCCGGGGGAACTCGAAACCGCGGACGAGCTGGTCGCGGAACTGGATCACTGCGGGATTGAGCAGGCGCTGGTATGGCACCGCGACGCCCGGGAGCGCAGCGCCGGGCAGGGCAACGCGCGCATGGCGGCCCTGAAGGGGCATCTCCGGCTGCACCGCTCGTGCACGGTCATGCCGTACACCTCGCGCGAAACCTTCACCGAGGCCGAGTTGTTTGAATACCTCCAGATGGAGGACATCCGGGCGGTTCGCGCGTTTCCGCTGACGCACTGTTACCTGCTGGACACGATTTCGTGCGGGGATCTGCTGGGGCTGTTGTCGGCGTACCGGGTGCCGCTGTTTGTGCCGCTGGGCGAGTTTCACAACCAGTGGCAGGGAGTCTACAACCTGATGCGGGACTTTCCGCATCTGACGCTGGTGCTCACCGAGACCGGGTGCTGGGGGCAGGACCGGTATTTCCGGCCGCTGATACGCAATTTCCCGCGGTTCTTTCTTTCGACAAACCGATTCGAGACGGCGGGGCAGCTGAAATCGTTCGTGAACGATCTGGGATACGAGCGGCTGCTGTTCGGGTCGGGACTGCCGTTCAACAATCCCGGCGGGTACATCACGCTACTTGCGCGGGCGGACATTTCCGACGAGGCCAGGCAGGCCATCGCATACGATAACCTGGTCTATCTGCTGGGGGAGGTGGCGTTGTGAATCTGCGCGACGCGTTTCTCACGGGAGGCGGGTGTCCGGTCATCGACGCCCATGCGCACATGGGGCCGTTTCGCTCGATCTACCTGCCCGAGGCCGGCCGCGACAGCATGGTCGCGGGCATGGAGCGCGCGGGCGTGGAGGCGATTATTGTGTCCCCGCATGATGCGCTGTTCGGCGATACGCGGGAGGGCAACGCGCAGATGCTGGAGGCGGTTCAGGCCTGCCCGGGGCGGATCTACGGCTATTGCACGATTCACCCGGGGTACCCGCGCGAGACGGCCGGCCAGCTCGACACGTATCTGCATCAGGCCGGCGTGGTGGGCGTGAAAATCCACCCGGCCTCGCATGAATATCCCGTGGACGGGCCGAATTACGCGCCGGTGATGGAGCGGTTGGAGGCCGAGGGCGGGCTGCTGTTGTCTCACACGTGGGGCAGCGAAGGGACGTGCGGCGCGCGGAAGATGCGGGCCATCGCGGAAAAGTATCCGAACATCCGGCTGCTTCTTGGCCATTCGTGTTACGGGGCCTGGGCGGAAGCCATCGCGCTGGCGAAGGACTTTCCGAACGTCCACCTCGAGCTGACGGCGGCGGCGCATGTGTACGGGTTGATTGAATGGATGTGCCGTGAGGCGGGTTCGCGGAAAGTCGTTTTCGGGACGGATTACCCCTGGTTTGACCCGGCGGTGTATATCGGGTTCGTGACGTTTGCCCACATCGACGAGGAGGCCATGCGAAACATCCTGTATACCAATGCCCGGGGTCTGCTCGACGAACAACTGGCCAAACGGAAGTAGCGCGCGCCGCGGCGCGGTCCCTGGGGAAATGCATCGTTCTTGCGGAGAGGGGAGGGCCCATGCGTGCGATGAACGGGTTTCTGCTGGCGTGTGTGCTGTGGGGGACCATTGCGGCCGCGGCCGCCGCGGCCGGGGACCTGACCCTCGACGGCCGTAAACGCCTGTTTCTTGATGATGCGGCGGTGGCGTCCCTGGAGAATGTGACCCGGCGCGTGCACCCGGCGGAGAAGTTCGCGGGCAATCCCGTGCTGCGGCCGACCGAGCCGTGGGAGGGCGCGGTCGTGCTGGTATACGGCTCGGTGCTGCGCGAGGACGACGGCGCGTTCCGCATGTGGTACCTGTGCGCGAAGGGGGTCGCGTACGCGGAATCCAGCGACGGCATCGTGTGGCAGAAACCGGCGCTGGACGTCGTGCAACACGAGGGGCGCGCGACGAATGTGGTGATTGACCGGGACGCGGCGGAGGGCGCGCCGGGCTGCCTGCCCCATTTCTACGAGGTGTTCGGCGTGTTGAAGGATGCACGCGAGCCGAATCCCGAGCGGCGCTACAAAATGGGTTTTCTGAGCATCGAACGCGATTACGCGGGGCCGCGGGAAGACCCGTTTCACCGGGGGCAGCGCCGTGGACTGGGCGTGGCGGCCAGCCCGGACGGAATCCACTGGACGCTGGTCGACAGCTGGGCCACGGAAGCCGTCTGCGACGGCGCTACGCACTGGATGTATGACCCGGCGGGCGAACGGTACGTGGTGTATGGCCGCACAAAGCAGGTGTCTGATGCGTTGAAGGAGGCGTGGAGCGGCGACGCGTGGTTTGACGCCAACTTCTGGGGCCGCGCGGTGGCGCGGGCCGAATCGCCGGATTTCCTGCGGTGGAACCCCGCGGACCCCGCGAGCGCCCCGGTGGTGATGGAAGCCGACGTCAGCGACCCCGTGGCCACGGAGATCTACGGGATGAACGTGTTCCCGTACGGCGCGCACTATGTCGCGCTGGTGCAGCGGTTCCACAGCCGGCCGGGCGACGTCTTCCTCGACCTGCAACTCGGCGTGAGCCACGACACGGTGCATTTCGAGCGGGTGGGGGACCGGACCCCGTTTATCCCGTGCGGCGGGATGGGCAGCTGGGACCGGTTCAACAACTCGGCGGCCAACAATCCGCCCATCGAAACGGGCGACGAATTGCGGTTTTACTACGCCGGGCGCACGTACCGGCACAGCCCCTACGACGGGCCCGACAAGGGCGTGTCCGGCGGGGCGATCGGGTTCGCGAGCATCCCGCGCGACCGGTTTGTGTCGCTGGGGGCATCGTTTGACGGCGGGACCGTGATAACCCGGCCAATGCAGGTCGCGGGCGCCACACTTCATGTGAACGCCGACGCGGAGTTCGGAACCATCACGGTGGAAGCGGTCGATACCGACGGCACAGTGCGTGCGAAATCGGGCCCAATGAACAGAGACGGTCTCGATATCGCCGTAGCCTGGGAAGAAGGCGGCCTGGAGGGCGTCGCGGGGCCGGTGTCGTTGCGGTTCCGGCTGGAGAATGCGCTGCTCTACGCCTTCTGGTGCGAATAGCGGCTGCCCGGCGACCTTCATTGACACGAGAAGGGCGACAGAGAGCGCTCAGAGAACGCAGAGTTTCAAAACGCTGGAGCAGAACGGGGACATGTTCCAAGCGCCGCCCCGGCGCGACAACGTGTCCCCGTTCGAACGCCGGAGTGTTCAGGGCAGACAGGGGAAATCAGGAACGATGAAGATGAATTCAGTCGTGCAGGCAATGCGGACAGCGGCTGCGATGTGCCTCCTGGCAGCCGCGGCCGGGGCGGAGTTGACAGCGGAGGTCCGGGACCATCTGGGGTCGCCGGCGCTGTTTGTCAATGGCGCGCCGCGGACGCCGATGATGTTTTTCGGGTGGGACCGGGGCCCGGGCCCGACGGTCACGCACCTGAGCACGGACTGGCGCGAACACCACGTGACGTTCACGGCGCCGGAGGACAACGCAGGCAACTGCGGGGTGCATCTGCGCTTCGGGAACGCGCCGGGAACGGTGTGGATTGACGACGTCCGGTTCTACGAAGGCGAATACCGCGAGGACGCGGCGGGAAACCGCCTGCAATGCGGCGACTGGGAAGGCGAGCGGGCCGCCGTGGACGACGCCTGGAAACTCTTCGTAAAGACGGAGGCGGGGGCGGAGGCGTCGTGGGCGTTCGACACCGCGGTGAAACATGGCGGTGCGCAAAGCTGCCGGTTGACCGTCGCGAAGGCGGGGGCCGACGTCATGCACGTCCACTTCTACCAGACGGGGCTGTCGATCGAAACGGGCAAGACCTATACGTTCTCGGCGTGGGTCCGGGCCGATGCCGAGCGCACCGGCGACATGATGGTCCTGCACCAGGGGCCGCCGTGGACCATCTACTCGGGCGCGCCGGATTCGTGGCTGCACAAGCAGGTGAAGATGGCCGCGGCGGAAGGGGTGCACATTCACTCGTTCGGCATCGTCATGCCGTGGCCGAAACCGGGGGACGCACCGGACTTCTCGGCGACGGATGCCGTGCTGGAGCGCGTTATCGATGCGGATCCCGAGGCGCTGCTCCTGCCGCGGTTCGGCTGCGACCCGCCGGGATGGTGGTACGCGGCGCATCCGGATGAGGCGCTCCAGTACGACGACGGCAGCCGCGAACCGGTGTGCGTGGCGTCGATGGTGTGGCGGGAAGAGATGCTGCGGAACCTGCGGGCGCTGGTCGAGCATTGCGAAGCGCGTTACGGCGAGCACATGCTGGGATATCATCCCTGCGCGCAGCATACGGGCGAATGGTTCTACCCCAAAACGTGGGATGGCCTGCACTGCGGGTTCAGTCCGGCCATGCAGCGGGGATTCTCGGCGTGGTTGCGGAAGAAGTACGCGACGGAAGACGCCCTGTGCGCGGCGTGGGGCGATGCGGCCGTGCGTTTCGACTCCGTGGCGGTTCCGGCGGTCGAGGAACGCGTGACGGCGTCGGCGGGCCTGTTCCGCGATCCGGCGCGGGAGCGAAAGACCATCGATTTTTACGAGTATCTGCAGGTCGCGATGGTGGAGCCGCTGGAGCTGATTGCCGCAACGGTGAAGGACGCGAGCGCGCGCAAGAAGCTCGTGACGCTGTTTTACGGGTACTACTTCGAGATCAGCGGCTTGCCCTTCGGTCCGCAGACCAGCGGCCACCTGGCCCTGGCGCGGCTGCTCGAATGCCCGGACGTGGACATCGTATGTTCGCCCATCTCGTACCAGGACCGCGGCCTGGGCGGGATCGGGGCGTTTATGGCGCCGGTGGACTCGGTCCGCGGGCACGGCAAGCTCTGGCTGAACGAGGACGATACGCGCACGTTCCTGACGCCCGAGGACGCGGGTTACGGGCGGGTCTCGACGCTTGAACACTCGCGCTGGGTGCATCAGCGTAATTTCAGCCGCATGCTGCCGCGGCGCCTGGCCTGCTGGTACATGGACCTCGGCGGAGAGGGCTGGCTGGCCGACGAGCGCCTCTGGCGGAACATCGGAGCATTGCGCGCCATCTACGACGCGCACCTCGGGAGCCCCGCGCCGTGGTCGGCGGAGGTCGCGGTGATCGTGGACGAAACGAGTCCGTTCTACCTGGCCAGCAACGCGGAGGTGATGCGCCCGCTGGCGAACGAGTTCCGGACGCAACTCTACCGGATGGGAGTCCCGTTCCGGCAGTACCTGTTGAGCGACCTGGAAGCAGGACGGGTGCCGGAGCACAGGGTCTATCTCTTCATGGGCTGTTTTCACCTGAGCGCGGCGCAGCGCGACGCCATCGCGGGCGCGGTATCGGGCGCGACGGCCGTGTGGTTCTATGGGAGCGGCTTCGTCGGCGACCGGCCGGACACGGCGAACCTGGCTGCGCTGACGGGGATGCCCGTGCGCGAAATCGAGGGGGACACGGCGGCGATGATCGCGCCGGAACCCGGAGCGGCCCTGTGCGCGGGAGTGCCGCCAGAGGCCTTCGGCGTGCCCACCGCGCTCCGGCCCCTGTGGCGTGTCGAGGAGACAGACGGGCTCGAGGTGCTGGGCCGGTTCGGGGACGGAACCGTTGGCGCGGCCGCCGTGCGGCGGAACGGGCGCCTGGCCGTATACATCGGTACGCTGACCGCCCCGGCCAGGCTCCTGCGCAACATTCTCATGGCGTCGGGCGTGCACGTCTACCTGGATTCCGACGACGTGCTCGTGACCGACGGGGAGTTTCTCAGCGTGACGGCGTCGTCGGCGGGGGTCAAGAGGCTCCGCCTGCCGAACCCCGTTGCGGTTCAACGCATCCTGCCCGATGCGGGTGATCTGGGGCAGGTGACGGAATTTGCCGAGCCCTTCGCGGAGGGCGAGACGCGCTTCTATTCGTTGCGCGCCGACTGAACGGGCTGAAACGTTGCGTGCAACGCCCGCGGTGCGCCGGCCGCAACGGTGCGTAACCGGGCGGCCGGGTCTCCGCCTCCGGGGCATTTCCCGGCAGATTCGCGGATTCCCGCCGGATTCTGTCGAATAGCCGGGGCGGTGAAGGCGCCTGTCGCATGCCGTGCCCGCCCGTTGGCACTGTATTTGCGCCTTCTTGCCCCAGCCGCCCGTTTACTCCATGGGGAGGAATCGGTACACTCGAAGCGCCAGAAAGGTGGTTTCGACGTACATGGGCAACTACGGGCAATCCGATCCGCTTCACTTCGCGGCGTTGATGGCGCATCAGTTGCGGTCGCCGCTGGACGCGGCCCTGTCGCAGATGGGGCTGCTGCTCGAAGGATATGCCGGGAAGCTGACGGCGCAGCAGCGGGACCTGCTCGAACGGGTCCAGCAGCGGAGCCGCGAGGCGATGGACGCGGCGAACCGGGTGCTGGCGATTGCGCGCGCGATGGAGTCGGTGGAGCCGCCGTCGTCGGTGGCCGATCTGGCCCGGGTGATGCGCAGTGTGGAACGGCGGTACGCGAGCGAGGCGCATCGCCGGAAAATGCATCTCCGTTGCGACGCGCCCGGGGAACCGGCATGGGTCCACGCGAGCGAAGACGAATTATCGGAGGTGTGCCACGCGTTGTTGAACAACGCATTCAAGTACACGCCCGATCATGGTCATGTGCGCGCCGGTGTATCGGTGAGCGCGAACGGCAAACGGGTGCGGCTCGCGGTCGAAGATAGCGGAATCGGGATCCCCGAGGCCGAGCGCGAGGCGGTATTCCGGCCGTTCGTGCGCACGCTGAACGCTTCGGGCTCGACGGCGCCGGGCGTGGGTCTCGGGCTCACGTTTGTGCAGGCGATGGTGAAGCGGGCCGGCGGGCGCGTCTGGGCGGACCGGTCGGATTTGGGCGGCGCACGGATCACAGCGGATATGCCGGCGGCGCCGGCGCCGGAAACAGCAACGGAACCAGGAGCGAATGCGATGGCAGCGAAATTGAAGGTGGTGATTGTGGGCGGCGTGGCGGCGGGCCCCAAGGTGGCGTCGAAGATCATCCGGTTGCAGCAGGACGCGGAAGTGACGATTCTGGAGAAGGGCAAGTTTCTGTCGTACGCGGGCTGCGGGCTGCCGTATTACGTTTCGGGCGTGGTGAAAGAGCAGGCGGAACTGATGTCGACGGCCGCCGGCGCGCTGCGCGACCCCGTGTTCTTCCAGAAGGTGAAGAACGTGGTGGTGCGCAGCGGCACGGAAGCGGTCGAGGTGGACCGCGACCACAATTGCGTGCTCGCGCGCGACCTGGCCACGGGCCAGGAGACGTGGCTGGACTACGATTATCTGGTGCTCGCGACGGGCGCGACGCCGGTCAAACCGCCCATTCCCGGCATGGACCTCGAGCATGTGTTCACGCTGCACGGGGTGAACGACGCCGAGGGCATCCGCCATTTGTTGAGCCAGGACCGCGCGCGCGACGTGGTGGTCATCGGCGGCGGTCTGATCGGGGTGGAAGTGACGGAGGCCCTCGTCGAGAAGGGGTGCCGGGTGACGATGGTCGAGCTGGCCGACCAGATCCTGGGGATGCTTGACTGGGACATGGCCAAGCTCGTCGAACAGCACATGGAAGCGCGCGGGGTCAAGGTCATGACGAACACGACCGCGACCGCGTTTGAAGGCGAGGGCAACCAGGTCAAGCGCGTCGTGACCAGCCAGGGCGTTCTCCCGGTGGATATGGTGATCATGGGGATTGGCGTGCGGCCCAACGTGGCGCTGGCGAAACAGGCCGGCCTGGAGATTGGCCGGACGGGCGCGATCAAGGTCGACGACCATCTGCGGACGTCCGACCCCCGCATCTTCGCCGTGGGCGATTGCGC
>JAAYAQ010000526.1 GCA_012719295.1 Candidatus Hydrogenedentota bacterium
CGGATTCCTCGGTCTGGATCCGAATATCCGCCGCGGTTTTCAGCAGATTCGCGTGACGTTTCATGTGAAGGCGGACGCTCCGGACGAGGTACTTGACGAGCTTGTCGCAACGGCGCAGCGGTACAGCCCGGTGTACGATTCGGTGTCGAACCCGGTGGAAGTGTTAGTGAAGCGGGCAACGTAAGCGGCCGGACCGGGCCGTTTCCAGATCACCCCGCGCCCCGGAATCCGCACTATCGGGGCGCGGGTTTGACGTGTTGGGGAAACGCGGCTATCGTGAGGGCGTAGCGGGAGGTGTTGTCCCGGCCGAAGGTCAGCCGGGCGCGATGTCCAGAAAGTGGGGAGAGATGAGCGCATCGCATCTGCGTTTTGCGGGGGCTTTGATCGTGTTTCTGGGAATTGCGGCGACGGATGCGCCTACAGGAGAGGTGCCGGGGGAACCGGCCCGGAAACTCATTCTGAGCGCCCCGGTGACCCATCCCGACTGGATGCTGCGGGACGGGGTAGCGTGGGGTCCGGACGGCGTCCGTCACATGCTCGATATGTGCAAGGCCTCGGGCTGGAACCGTGTCTACTGGCGGGCGCTGGACGGGGGCCGCGCCCTGTACAGAAGCGCCCTGATGGAGCCTCAGGGCAAATGGGACGAGGACAATTTCTGGCGCCCCGCTGCACCGGAAGACAAAGCACTGGTGGAAAAGTACACGGGCGGGATGAGCGAGGCCGACCGCGCGGCGTTGCTGGCGAAGCTGGAACGGTACAACTACGCCGCGTTCGACTCGCTGGCCGAAGCCATACGCTACGGACACGAGATCGGCCTCGAAATCCATGCCTGGATTTCGATCAACGAAGACGACCACGCCTGGGGAATTCAGAGCCGCTTCAACCAGGAGCACCCGGAAACGCGGTGGCGTAAACGGGACGGCACGGTGTACCACAGTCAGCAGAGCTTCGCCTATCCGGAAGTCATGGCGTACAAGCTGGCCATTGTGGAAGAAATCCTCACGAATTATGCCGTAGACGGCATTTTCCTTGACTGGATCCGCACGGGCGACGTGCGCGA
This sequence comes from Candidatus Hydrogenedentota bacterium, assembly GCA_012719295.1. Taxonomy (GTDB): domain Bacteria; phylum Hydrogenedentota; class Hydrogenedentia; order Hydrogenedentales; family SLHB01; genus UBA2224. Next base: position 1,061 of record JAAYAQ010000526.1, read on the forward strand.
CAACCCGCAGAATGACGCGGAGGGCGTGGCGGACCGCGGGTATGAAACGCCCCTGGTCGAGGGGTTTAAGACGCGGTATGGCCTCGACCCGCACGATATCCCGAACAGCGACGAACGCTGGGTGCGTTTCCGGGCCCTCCCCCACACTGAATTCATGCGCGGGGTCCGCACGCTCGCAACCGCGAAGCGCCCCGGTATCCCGATTGCGGTCCTCGTGATGCAGCCGTGGGGCTACCGCGGCATGCAGGACAAAATCGACGGGAATCTGCGGGGAATGCTGCTTGATGTGGAGACCTGGGCCCGGGAAGGCCTGATAGATGCGGCGGCGCCGGCGGGATACTACCTGGAGGGCGGCTCGACGGAAGCGGCATACCGGGCCCTTATGGAAGAGACCGCGGGAAGGGTGGACGTGTGGATGTATGAGTGGGTCCCCGATACCGTGGAGGATTTTACGCAGAACTTCGCCCTGGCGCAGCAGCTGGGCGTGCGGCAGATCCTGTTCTGGGAAGGCGATTACATCGACGCGCGCGCGAACAAGGAGTCTCTGCAGGCGTGGATGCGAGCCCACGCGCAGGCGCTTGCGCCCGCCGGCAGGCCCTAGC
>JAAYAQ010000527.1 GCA_012719295.1 Candidatus Hydrogenedentota bacterium
CGGGCCCCAATGGCGCCGTCGCTGTTTCCGTCGGGCGTGTACCGCGTATACGCGAGAAGGAGCCTGCCGTCGTTGAGCGCAATAATGGTACCCGGCATGCCGCGATACCCGTAGTTCTGCAGGGGCAGCGGAACGGCGTGCACGTCCTCGAAGACCGCCTCCCCCGCTCCCGCGGACGAGCCCGCCAGCGAAAGGCCCAACCCGGCCACGAGAACCATCAGGATCCACGAAGTTCGTTTCATCGCGAGGGCACTCCCGCACCACGGTGCATGTCCGGAAAAGACCGAGTATAGCCGTGGGCGGCGCAAGGGTTCCAGAGCGGAATTACAGGAGAGCACGCAGCGCACTTTCGGGGATAACGCCTTCCCGGAGCACCCGGCCCGTTTCCGGATCGAAGATGGTGGACGGCGGGCTGGCGGGGAGCATCCCGCCGTCGACGGCTACGGCAATGTCCGAAAGGGCGAGGCCGGCGACCGAGCGGGCAGGCGGTTCCCCGGCCGGATTAGCGGAGGTCGACGTGAGCGGGCCGCCAAAGACACGGCAGAGCGTCCGGGCAATCTCGCAGGAAGGACACCGGACGCACAGTTTTGCTTCGGGCCCCACGAGGCTCCGTGGCACATCGCCCGAGGCTGGAAGAAGCAGGCTCAAGGGCCCCGGCCAGAAGCGCTCCACAAACGTGCGCGCCCTGTCGGACAGGGGGCCCGTGAGGGCGTCAAGCTGGGCGGTATCGCCAATGATCAGGAGCACCGCCTTTCCCGCATCCCTGCCCTTTGCCCGGAACAGGCGTTCCAGGGCGCGCGGATTCGCCGGGTCGGCCCCAAGCCCGTAGACGGTCTCCGTCGGGTAAGCGATGAGGCCGCCCCGGCGCAGGGCATCGACCGCGGTGTCAATCCCGGCGGGGGTTGGAGGGACTACTCTCATCGAGGCGTTCCAGGTAGAGCCGCAGTTTACGGAAGGCACGCGCCCGGTGGCTGATGCGCTGTTTCACGGGGGCGCCGAGTTCGGCGAAGGTCTGAGTGTATCCCTCGGGGATAAACAGCGGGTCGTATCCGAATCCCGCCTGACCCCGCGGTTCCCGGGCGATGCGCCCTTCGACCGTGCCGGTTTCCACGCGGACCCGCCCATCCGGGTGCACGATCGCCGCACAACAGACAAACCGCGCCGTGCGGAGGGTCTCGTGCGCCCCCATCAGTTCTTTCAGGAGCTTTCGGTTGTTGTCGGTGTCTGTGGCGCTGGAACCGGCATACCGGGCCGAATAGACGCCCGGCGCGCCGTCCAGGGCGTCCACCACGATCCCGGAATCATCCGCAACGCAGGTCCAGCCCGTCGCCTGGCAGTAGTACGAAGCCTTGAGGAGGGAATTCTGTTCGAACGTGGCCCCGGTCTCGTCGGGTTCGGGGAGGGCGGGCGCGGCGGCCAGGCTCCGCACTTCCCAGGGAAGCCCGGCGAGGATCTCCGCCAGTTCGGCGGTCTTGTGCGTGTTTTTCGTTCCGAGCAGGAGGATCTCAGCCAAGTTGCAGGGCCTCCCGCTGGAGGGCAAAGAGACGCTCGCAACCCGCGCAGGCCAAGTCGAGCAGTCCTTGAAACCGCTCCCTGGGGAAGGCCTCCCCCTCCGCCGTTGCCTGCACCTCAATGAGGTTGCCGTCGCTTCGGCATACAAGGTTCATGTCCACGTCGGCGGCGACATCCTCCTCGTAACAGAGGTCCAGGCGGGTCTCTCCGTCGACGATGCCCACGCTCACGGCCGCACACTGGCCCAGGAGAGGGGATTTGGCAATTCCGCCGGTATCGAGCAGATGACGAATCGCATCGTGCACCGCGACATACGCGCCGGTAATGGCCGCGGTGCGGGTTCCGCCATCCGCTTGAATCACGTCACAGTCGAGCGTGATCTGGCGTTCCCCGAGAAAACTCAGATCGACCACGTTGCGCAAGGATCGGCCGATCAGACGGCTGATCTCCTTGGCGCGTCCGGCGCTGAGGGAATCCCGGGAGGTTCGGGTGTGGGTGGACCGGGGCAGCATGGCGTACTCGGCCGTAATCCAGCCGCTGCCGGTCTCGCGCAGAAACGCGGGCACGCGGTCTTCGACACTGGCGGTACAGAGGACTTTCGTCTCCCCGAACGACACCAGCACGGCGCCCTCGGCGTAGCGCGTGAACTGCCGCTGAAACGACACGGGCCGCATCGTATCGTTGGGACGATTGTCGGGCCGCATGGGCGGCTATTCCTGCACCGGCGGGGTCTCGGGTTCGGAAGTCCCGCCCGCGGGGGCCTCGGCCGGGGCCTCCGGAGACGCCGCCTGCTTCTTCTCTTCCGCCGCGGCCACCTGGGTCTCCTTGGTGTCGCGGTGGTACTTGATGATCAGGTTTTCGAAGACGGGGTCTTCACGCAGGATTTCAACCGCGCGCTGGAGTTGCGTGTCTTCGACGCTGCCCTCCGTGGCGGCGTCGCCGGTGACGGCGCCGTGGTTCTGGGCGCCGCGCCGCTTGCTCGGGTTGTCAATAAACGATTGGCGCATCTGGTCGAGCAGTTGGCGCTGGTGGCCTTCCGGCATTTCGAGTTCGACATCCGGAAGGATGCCTTGCTTGTGGATGGTGACTTCCGCCGGGGTGTAGTAGAGCGCGGTCGTGAGCCGGAGGGCGCTGCCGACCGGCCGGCGCAGCGGGATAATGGTCTGCACGCTTCCCTTGCCAAACGTTTGCTGCCCCACGATGATGGCCCGTTTGTGGAACTGGAGGGCCCCCGTCACGATCTCCGACGAGCTGGCCGTGAACTGGTTCACCAGGATCACCAGCGGGAACGACATGGGTTCCGCGGGCCCGCCCTTGGTGTACAGCAGCATGTCTTCCTTCAACTCGCCCGTATCAAGGTCGCGTTCTTTGGTGTAGGTCACCAGGGTGTTCGCTTCGAGGAACAGGCTGCAGACGTCCACCGACGAATCCAGAAGTCCGCCGGGATTCCACCGCAGATCGAGGACGAGCGATTTCATCCCCTGGTCATCGAGCTCTTTCAGGACCTTGCGCAATTCGTCTTCCGACGTCCGTTTGAAATCGCTCAGCCGCACGTAGCCGATTCCGCCTTCCAGGACCCGCGCTTCGACCACGCTCTCCAGTGGAATCGTCCCGCGTTTGATGTCCACTTCGAGGATTTCGTTGTCGGTGTTTTCCTCGGTGGCGGGGCGGAGCAGGGTCAGCTTGACGACGGTGCCCCGGGGGCCCTTGATGAGCTGGGCGGCCTCGGCGAGGCTCATCCCCTTGGTGGCAACGCCGTCGATGCGGATGATCCGGTCGTTGGCGTGAACGCCGGCCTCGGCCGCCGGCGAGCCTTCAAGCGGCTGAAACACCATGATGTTGCCGTTTTCGTCCAACTGAATGGTGACGCCAATGCCGTCAAACTCCCCCTGGGTCTCGTCGGTGAGTTCCTTGTAGATGTCGGGGGGAATATAGGAGCTGTGTTCATCCAGGGCGTTCATCATGCCTTTGAGCCCGCCCTCGACCACCTCGTTCAGGTCGGGTTCGTAGACATAGCTCTTCAGGATTTCGTCGAGGACGTTTCCAATGGGTTCGATCTGGGTAAACACATCGACGTCGGTCTGCTGTGCGAAGATGCGGTTCACGAAGCCGTTGGTCAACAATAATCCGAGAAAGAGCAGGAAACAGAGCAGGCCCAGGAATTGCGTCCTCGTGTTGCGCATTTAGTGTCTCCAGTCGGCAAGCATCCTACACTACACACAGGTGAAAAAACGCCCGGCTTCGGGGTTTTACCCCGGCGCCTGCAACAACCATGATACCAGACGCCTGCCGTTATTGCGAACCGGTGAGCCCTGCCGGCTGGTCGCAACGGTGCGGGCAGCGCATCGGCAAAGGGCCGTGCCTGAATGCCTTGCAAAGGAAGGGCGCCAGGAGAACGCAGGACTGTGGAGGGCGGAATGAGGAGGGCGCGCCATTCGGGCGGCGCCGGGGCGCCGCCCGAATGCTCTTCGCTGAATCTTCAGTGCCCCGGGCTCAGGGCGTGTGTTCATGGTGGCTGCATTCGTGGAGAATGAGCCCGCCCTGGTCACAGGGGAATTCGCCGGGATAACGCACAAATTCGACGTGTCCGTCCATGTACAGCACGTTGCTGCCGCCGGGCACGTGATTGAAGTGGCTGGCCTCTTCGGCTACCTGGTCCCACATTACGGCGATCACCGATTGCGCCTGCGCGCCGCCGGAGGGGTTGTTGATATCCGTGACCATGAACCGCTCGATGCCTTCGCGAAGGCGGTAGATGGTCTCCTGGCCGTTCATCACGGTGAGCAGCTCCCAATCCTGGTCGACATAGGCCGGGTCCGTCTCCAGAACGTTCTCGACAAAGTCCGTGAAATTGTCGTGGAACACGGTGTAATCGGCGCTGACCAGGCTGTGGGTGAGCGCCCAGCCGTTGTACGAATAAGGGTGGCCCGTGACTTCGCAAGGCTGCACGACGCCATCCGGTGCGCCGCCGTAGGGGGCGTAGTGTCCCACGGTGCGTCCCTCATCCCACAATTCCAGCGCGGTACCGCCATGGGCGGCGCTGGGGCAGATCAGGACATTGAGATCGGTCAGGTACTCCGGGTAGACCGCCTCCATCGCCACGGCCTGCTCAAAATGCAGTTGCGCGCCATCGCAATCAAAGATCATCATATGGGGGAACTTCTCGCCGCTGGATTCGTTGGCGTACATCTTGAAAACCAGCCCCATCTGTTTCAGGTTGTTGGCGCAACTGGCCCGGCGGGCCGATTCACGGGCGCGGGCCAGGGCCGGCAACAAGATCGCGGCAAGAATACCGATGATGGCAATAACTACGAGAAGTTCGATCAGTGTAAATCCCCTGTTTCGCATGATTGCATACCTCTTCATTGGCTTTCGAGATTTCAGACTCTGCTTGAAATGTCCCGTCCTTCCCTCACGGATCTCGTGCGGGAACGCTGGAAGGACGCGACGCGAGGCTATGCCGTCAGCGGGGGACCCCGCCGGAAAAAGAAAACGGTGGGGAGAAAATGGAAGAACACCCGGAATCGCGCTACGGTCTGAACCACGCTCCTGAATGAAAGGAACGCGGTTCGCGCCGCGTGAGCGAGTACCGGGGTGAGAATGAGCGTGCAGAACGCACAGAAGGGTTCATTTTCGTGGTGCGCGTGAAACGCCGGGATAAGACAATGCACCACCGCGGCGGCATACAGGGCCACCAGCAGGAGAGCTACCGATTCGCGGAATACCCTTCCGCTTTTTCTTCCAATGAGTGCCATGGGCATATCATCAGCACGATTATAAGACCGTACGTCCCAATTCTACCCGAATTTCGCCCGGTGTCAATATCCGGTTCAGGCGGGGGTTGGAGGTTCTCGGGCGGCATGCAATCTTCTTGTAGCGCGGGCGTCTCGCTGCATTCCCGTCCTCTGGTGGACGTGGTGGACATGGTGGACACAGTGGACGGCCCCCGAGCGACTCTGCCGTAGTCAGCGCCAGGGGTGCCGCCAGTGCCGCCGAAAGTCAAAATCCTTGTGCGCGCCATGTCCCCCGCCCGCGGGGGTGGCCACGCGGAACCGCGTGGCCGGGGGTGGATTCCGGCCCCGCAATTCTCCAGCGCCTCCGCCGCCTGCCTCGCGCCTTCGCGTGGTCAGTGCGATTTGCCGAACCGGAGGCGAAACAGGTTCTTGACGCCGCCCAGAATCTCGCCGGAACTCATTTTTGATGTTCCCTGGGCGCGGTCTTCGAAGATGATCGGGGTCTCCGCCACGGAATACCCTGCCTGGACGCAGCGGTAGAGGAGTTCCACCAGGAAAGAGTAGCCGTGCGAGGCCAGGGCGTCCAGGTCGAGGTGTTGGAGCACTTCTCTGCGGTAGCACCGGTACCCGGAAGTCACGTCGTGCGCGGAGAACCCCAGCATGAGCCGGGCGAACGCGTTTGCCGAGCGGCTGAGGAGCCGGCGGTGGATGCCCCAGTTCCGCGTTCCGCCGCCGGGAATGTAGCGCGAGCCGATCCCGACGTCATGGCGGTCGAGGAGAGCGAAGAGGGCCGGAAGAACGAGCGGATCGTGACTGAAATCGGCATCCATTCCGCCAATGCGCTGAAAACCCTGTTCAAGCGCATAGCGGAACCCGGCGACGTAGGCCGTGCCGAGTCCCTGCTTTCCCGCACGCCGGATCACGTGCACGCCGTCCGCGGCGGCGGCCAGATCGGCGGTGCCGTCAGGGGAGCCGTCATCAACGATCACAATGCTCAGGGCGTTCCAGACGTCGCGGATGGCAGAGATCAACCGCTGAATGTTTTGCGCCTCGTTGTATGTGGGAATGATAATTACCGAATCGCCAGGCATGCTCAACCCACCTTTCCCATACACGCGCCTCGAACGGACCGGGCGCGCGGGCACGATTATAGGCGGGCCGTCCTCTTGCTTCAATGAAAACACGGCCGATATACTCATCCGTGCCGGATTTCCGGCACGGATCGCGGCGTAGGAATCCTGAAGGAGCGAGCAATGCCCCGGTATCCCAACATCTATTTTCAGATGTATGCGATGACCCCACGAAGACAGTTGGAGTCATTTTCCCCCATCGAGTGGGAACCGCCCCTGGACATCTATGAGACCGACTCGAAGTTCGTGATCATTGCCGAACTTCCCGGGGTGAAAAAGGACCAGGTTCACGTGAGTGTCGAACAGAACATCCTCACCATTGAGGGAGAACGGCCGAAGCGCGTGCCCTCGCGCACCGTGCACGTTCATCAAATGGAGATCCCCTACGGCCGGTTCGCCCGTCGTATCCAGCTGCCCGCGGAGACGGATGTCGAACGCATTGAAGCCAAGTTCCGGGAAGGATATCTGCGCATTGAAGTGCCAAGGAGTGTCACGCGATGACCGATGAAAACGGCGCCCCCCACGTCATTCTCACGGGCGGCGCATCGTCGACCCCTGAGGTTTTGCCCTTGCTGATGCTCGATAAGCTGATCCTGTTTCCGATGGCCGCCATGCCGATTCGGCTGACCGACCCCAACGAGAAACGGTTGATTGATGAGGCCGTGCTGGGCCCCAAGATGGTTGCCGTCCTGACCTTGCGGGAAAGCGGCGGCGTCTCGAACGCGCTGGATGCCGCCTTTGACGTGGGTACAACCGCACGGATACTGCAGCTTCAACGCCTCCCCGACGACAGCCTGGTCGTGCTCCTGCAGGCGCTGCAGCGGTTTCGTCCGCGGGGCCTGTCGCGGCGGGAACCGTATCCGTTCGTTCGGGTGGAGGTTCTCGAGGACAGAGTCACCCTGCCCGAGAAGGTTCCCGCGCTGGCGACGGCCATTCGCCAGCAGATGACGCGCTATGCGCAACTCTCCCCCACCATGCCGGACGAGGCGGCGCATGTGCTGGACAACATCGACGATCCGGGCCGCCTCGCGGACATCGTGGCGGCAAATCTCAACATTTCCATCGAAGAGAAACAGAAGCTGCTTTCCCTGACCGACCCGCGAAAACGCCTCGAGCGTCTGGTCTACGTGATCGGCAACGAGCTGCAGGTCATGGAGACGTCGCACAAGATCCAGGCGGAGGTCAAAAGCTCGATCGACACCAGTCAACGCGAGTTTTACCTCCGCCAGCAACTCAAGGCGATCCAGGACGAACTGGGCATGGGCGAAAAGGACCGCCCGGAAATCAACGAATACCGCGAGAAGATCGAGGCCCTTGAGCTTGACGACGAAGTCCGCAGGGAAGCCTTGCGCGAGCTCGACAGGCTGAGCCAGATGAACGAGGCCAGTGCGGAGTATCATGTGATCCTCACCTATCTCGACTGGTTCGTGGATCTCCCCTGGAACACCCAAACCGCCGATCAACTCGAGATTGACCGGGCGGAGAAGATCCTGGAGGAAGACCACTACGGGCTCGCCAAGGTCAAGAAACGCATCCTCGAGTACCTTGCCGTGCGGAAGCTTCAGCCGGACGCCCCCGGCCCCATCCTCTGTTTCGCGGGCCCTCCCGGCGTCGGGAAGACCTCGCTCGGCCAGTCCATCGCGCGGGCGCTGGGCCGCAACTTTGTCCGCATGTCGCTGGGCGGCCTGCATGACGAGGCGGAAATCCGGGGGCACCGGCGCACTTACGTCGGGGCCATGCCGGGCCGCATTCTTCAAGGCATCCGGAAGGCCGGCTCCAGGAATCCGGTGTTCATGCTGGACGAGATGGACAAGGTCGGGGCCGATTTCCGGGGGGATCCCTCCTCCGCCCTGCTGGAAGTGCTGGATCCGGCGCAGAACAACACCTTCAACGACAACTATCTCAACGTCCCCTTTGACCTGTCGCGGGTGATGTTCATTGGCACGGCGAATGTGCTCGACACGATTCCCTGGGCGTTACGGGACCGGATGGAGATTATCGAGATTCCCGGGTACATCATGGAAGAGAAGGTCCACATCGCCCGGAAATATCTGGTGCCGCGCCAGATGGCTGCCAACGGCATTCCGCCGAAACGGGTGACCATCACGGTGCCGGCCATTCGGCGCATCGTTGAGTTCTATACGCGCGAGGCGGGCGTACGCAACCTCGAACGCGAGATCGGCACGGTTTTTCGGGGATGCGCCACGGCGATCGCGAAGGGCCGGCGAAAACCCATCCGGGTGGACGCGAAAGATCTCGACCCGTTCCTCGGCCCGGAACGGTTCTACCACGAAGTGCTCGACCGGACCCGGCGCCCAGGCGTGGCGACGGGCCTCGCCTGGACTCCCACCGGCGGCGACATTCTGTTCGTCGAAGCCACGCATATGCCCGGAAAAGGCGGGTTGACGCTCACCGGCCAGATGGGCGACGTCATGAAAGAGTCGGCTCAGGCCGTACTGAGCTATGTGCGGGCCAATGCGGAATCGCTCGGCATCTCCCCGGACGATTTCAAA
>JAAYAQ010000528.1 GCA_012719295.1 Candidatus Hydrogenedentota bacterium
CCCTGGACATCGGCCGAATCCATTACGAAAACATGCGGTTCTTCGGCGGCGGCGATGACGTTGCCGCGGCAGGCAAGGCCAATGCGCGCGCAGACCTCCTGCCCCAGGGCAGTTCGCTGTTCATCGGCGCGGGCGGCCCCATGGGGCAGATGCACGTCCAGCGGGCCATCGAACTCCCCTGCGGCTCCAAACGCGTCGTCGTGACCGACCTGGACCGCCAGCGGCTCGACCACATCGAAATGCGATTCGGCGAGATGGCCAAAGCCAAAGGCGTGGAACTGTTCACCCTGTCCCCCTCTGAATTCGGGTCGCAGGATGAGATGAACGCGAAGATCCGCGAGCTGTCGCCCAACGGCTACAACGACGTGTGCGTGCTCGCCCCGGTCGCCCCGCTGGTCACGCAGGCCTGCGGGTTCGCGGCCGACAACGCGCTCGTGAACGTGTTTGCGGGCATTCCCATCGGCAACCCCGCCCAGATCCGGCTCGGCGACCTGTGCCGGGGCATCAAGATCATCGGATCCAGCGGCTCGCGGATCCGGGACCTGCGCCGCATCCTCGAAATGGTCGAGCAGGGCGAGCTGAACACCGACATGAGCGTCGCCGCCATCGGAGGATTGAACAGCGCCCGCGAAGGTCTGGAAGGCGTGCGGGACGCGCGCTTCCCCGGGAAGACGGTCATCTACACCCAGATCATCGACCTGCCCCTGATGGGCCTCGATGAAATTCCCGAGCGCATCCCCGAGCTCAAGGATAAGCTGGGCCCCCAAGGCTGCTGGACCAAGGAGGCTGAGGCCGCATTGTTGGAGAAATACCTGTAATGAAACGACTCCACGACAAAAAGGCGATCGTCACCGGCGCGGCCCAGGGATTGGGCGCGGCCATCGTTGAGCACCTGGCAGAGGAAGGCTGCGATGTCATCGCGTGGGACGTCCAGCTCGACAAGGTGCAGCAGTCCGCCAGCGAGATTGGCGCCCGAACGGGGCGCCTGGTCGCCGGAACGGCCGTCGACGTGACCGACCCCGAGGCGGTCCGCGGCGCGATCGAACAGAGTGTGCGGGAGTTGGGCGGCCTGGACGTGTTCGTCTCGAACGCGGGCATCCTGATCTCGGGCGATTCCCTCGAATTCGACGTCGCGAGATGGCGGCGGGTCATCGATGTGAATCTGGTGGGCTACTTCATTTGCGCGCGCGAGGCCGCACGGGCCATGCTGCAGACGGGCGGGGGCTCGATCATCCAGATCAACTCCAAGTCCGGCAAGAAGGGCAGCTTCCGCAACAGCGCCTACGCGGCAAGCAAGTTCGGAGGGATTGGCGTGACCCAGAGCCTCGCCCTGGAGTTCGCCGAACAGGGCGTGCGAATCAACAGCGTCTGTCCGGGCAATCTCCTGGATTCGCCGTTGTGGGTTGACAGCCTGTTCAAGCAGTACGCCGCCAACCAGGGGATCAGCGAGGCCGAAGTGCGCCAGAAGTACATCGACCAGGTCCCCATGAAACGCGCCTGCCAGTACCGCGACGTCACGAATGTCGTCGTGTTTCTGGCCTCGGATGACGCCTCGTATATGACCGGACAGGCCATCAACGTCACCGGCGGCCAGGAAATGCGTTGATCCGGGCGGAATCGCCCGCCGCATACTCCGCAACAAATAGTTATATCTATCGATTTTAATATTTATAGTATTTTTCAGGCCCCGCCTGGCCGATTCGCGTAATTCTTATCAAGATTTGGCCGCAATCTGCCGATAGATAGATCGAGCGGAGAAGCAGGAGGTTTCTCCGATTCGGGCGTCAGGAGGTCAACGCAATGGACATCATCACACCCATTGGCGGCGCCGGGACCAGCCAGACGCAGATGCGTGTGCAGGAGCAGGCCGCGGTTACGGCCAGGCAGGACGCGGTCGCGGAAGGAATCAGCGAGGCGGCCATCAAACTGGTTCAATCTGCAATGGCGAACCCGGACGTTGGCAACTCCATCAACATGACGGTATAGAAACTGCCGGCTACATCGGAAGCGTTCCCATGCCTGAGGGTGATCTTTGCCCTCAGGCATGTTGTCTTCCTGCGCTTTTGGGGACCTCGAACCCGTGGACCGTGAAAACTCCGGGGGCCCTCCGGTGTAACGCAGGCGTCTCGCCTGCATCCGGATCGCCCCCAGAAG
>JAAYAQ010000103.1 GCA_012719295.1 Candidatus Hydrogenedentota bacterium
CAGCAAGTCCTACAACGCGCTGGCGAAACGCGTGCCGTTCTCGTCGTGGGCCGGCCTCGAAGAGAATGGGGAGCCCCTGACGCATCCCGGCCGGTTCGGCGCACGGGGCAGCCGGTTGATGGACATGATTCTCACCGGGCACCACAAGGTGCGCCTGGACGACGAAGAACTGGACCGGCTTGTGACCTGGATGGATGCCAACGCGCTGTTCTACGGGACCTTCGATCCCGAAGATCAGGCGCGGCAGCTTCGCGGCGAACGCATCGCGGGCCCCGCGCTGGAGTAAACGGCGTTCGCGCACGCTTGACGTCGGAATACAGCGCCTGGCCTTGTGCCAGGCGTTTCTTACGTTTCACGGCGGTCCGCTCAGGATCGAGCGCGGTCTCCCGGCGTAGTCCGTGAAGGGGAGCTACTGGTCCTTCGGGTCGTTGTGGGCATGCAGGGCGCAGGCGTCCTGTGACATGCAGTGGTGGCACTCGGAGCGGGGGAGCTTGCACTCCTCGGGGTAGGTGATGGAGTCCGCCCAGCGCTGGACGAGGAACCACCCGATGACCACGGCGGCCAGGACGAGGGACGCGAGGGTCGCTTCGAGGAGCACCTTATCCTCCGATGCCGGCGAATCCCATGAAGGCCAGCGACAGGATGCCCGCGAGCATCAGGGTGAGCGCCGCGCCTTTCACGACGCTGGGAACGTCGGCCAGATTGAGCTGTTCGCGCAGGCCCGACATGATGATGAGCGCCAGGGTGAATCCCACGCCGCCGCCGAACGAGAACACGACGGCCTGGACGAAGCTGTATTCGCGCATGGTCTGGAACAGGGCCACGGCGAGGATCGCGCAGTTGGTGGTGATCAGCGGAAGAAAGATGCCCAGCGCGCGAAACAGGGCCGGGCTGAACTTCTTGATGAACATCTCAACCAGTTGCACGGCCGAGGCGATTACGGCGATGTAGCAGATGAGCCGCAGGTACTCGGCATGGAACCGGAGCAGCAGGACATTGATCCCGTAGGCGCACATCGAACTGACCAGCATGACGAAGATCACGGCCAGACCCATCCGGAAGGCGGTGTCGATCTTCCCGGAGACCCCCAGGAAGGGACAGATCCCCAGGAACATGCTCAGCACGAAGTTGTTGACGATTGCCGCGTTAAAGAAGATTTCCCACACGTTCTGGTCCATGTCGTCCTCTTATTCCGCTTCTTTGAGTTTTCGGGCGCGGCGTTCGCGCAGCCAGTTAAAGAACAGGAGCCATGCGCCAAGGGTGAAGAAGCCGCCGGCGGGCAATCCCATAACCCCCCACTTCTCGAAACTGTCGCCGAACAGGCGAATATTCAGCAGGGTGCCGTTGGCGAGGATTTCCCGGACTCCGCCCAGGCACAGGAGCGCAAAGGTAAAGCCCAAACCCATGCCCAGCGCATCCACAAAGGACTTCCAGACGTTGTTGCGGGAGGCATAGGCTTCCGCGCGGCCCAGGATAATGCAGTTGACCACGATGAGCGGGATGAACGCGCCCAGGGCCTGGTAGAGGGGCAGGCTGATGTACTGCATGACGTAGTCGACGATCGTCACGAACGTTGCGATGACCACGATGAACGTCGCGATACGGACCTCTTTGGGCACAATCTTCCGGATCAGCGAGACGACCACGCTCGACATCACCAGAACAAACGTGGCGCACGCGCCCATCGCCAGGGCATATTTGACGGTGCTGGATACCGCCAGCGTGGGGCACATGCCCAGAAGCATCACGAACACGGGGTTCTCCCGCCACAGCCCCTTCACGAATTCATCCATGGTCGTTGCTGGATTGCCCTGCGCCATCAGGATGTCCCTTTCTGCAGTTGGTCCAGGTGGGCGCGAATGAGAGGAACCGCCTCCTGGGCGCTGTCGTTCAGCATCCGGACCACCGCTTTCGACGAGATGGTTGCACCGGAAATGCCCTCCACCTGATAGGGCTTGCTCTTCTCGCCGTTCTTGGCAAATTCCACTGCGTGAGCCAGTCCACTGGCGTCCTCGGTCAATTCGAGCGAAAGGGTGTCCGGGCTGGTGTCGGAGGCGAAGAAATTGGCCAGGAACTGAGGGTCTTTCCCGATGCGATCGCCGAGGCCCGGCGTTTCACTGCTCTGGAGCACCGCGAATCCGATCAGGCGGCCCGATTCGGGGTTATAGCCATAAATGGCGCGGATGACGTCCTGGTAGCCCTGGGCGGCGGCTTCGATGGCCACGCCGACGAGCGCGCCGCCGTCGTCGTATCCGGCGTAGACCTTCTTCATGCCGGGCGTGGGATCGTCGATTTCGACGGGCCGGAATCCTTCGTTTCCCACGGCGAAAGCCTGGCTCGACGTGGCCCCGGGCAGGACCTGGAACACGGCGCCGCGGAGCTGCTCGAGGCGGTTCTGCTTGATGCCGGCTTCGGTGGCCTGAACGGCGAAGAAGATGAGAAAGCCGGAGAGAAAGGAGAACCCGCCCAGCACGGCAATCATGTGCAGGCTGTTGGGCTGGTCGGCCTTTCGTGCTGCTGGTGTGGTGTTGCTCATTTCGCTGCCTTCTTGACTCGTTTGGTTCCGAACACCCGTGGCTGGGTGAGGTTTTCGATATGGGGCGACACGGCGTTGCCGAGGAGGATGGCATACATGACGCCTTCCGGCAGCCCGCCCTTGACGCGGATCAGGATGGTCAAAAAGCCCATCAACGCGCCGTAAATCCAGACGCCCAGCGGCGTGGTGGGGGAGGCCACCATGTCGGTCGCCATAAACACCGCTCCCAGCATGAGGCCGCCGGAAAACAACATGAACGCCGGCGTCGGATTGGTGTTGTCCGTGAGATAGAAAAGCCAGCTGAAGAGGTAGGCCGAACCGAGCATGGCCGCGGTGATGCGCCAGTTCATCATGCCCCGCGCTACGAGGTAGGCGCCGCCCAGAAGAATGAAAATGGCGCAGGTCTCGCCCGTGGACCCCGGAATCATGCCGGTGAAGAGGTCGATGGCCGCGGTGGTCTTGTGCTCGAATTTGATGAGCGACAGGGGCGTGGCGCCGCTCCAACCGTCGATGGCGGCCTGGGCGAGGTAATTGGTCAGGGCCTCGGCTTTGGTCTCGGGGCTGAGGAAGGGGATGGTCAGCGAGGTCGGGATGAACCGGGTGAAGCGGCCATCGACAAACGCGGGAATCCAGGTGGTCAGGGATACCGGGAACGCGGCCTGCAGAAACGCGCGCGCGACGAGGGCGGGATTGAACGTATTGAAGCCCAGGCCCCCGAACAGCGCTTTTCCGAGCAGGATGGCAATCACGCCGCCCGCAAACCCCATCCACAACGGCAGGCCGGGGGGGAGGGTCAAGGCGAGCAGGAGGCCGGTGATCACGGCGCTGAAATCGCCGACGGTCGTCGGTCTGCCCGACACCTTGCAGACCAGGTGTTCCGTCAGGACGGTGGCCGCGGTCGTGGCGCAGATCAGCGCGAGCGCGCTCAGCCCGAACGCCCAGACCGCGAACGCGCACACGGGCATCAGCGCGTATACGACGTTGCGCATGATCGCGTCGGTGGTCACACACGCCTTGATATGCGGCGAGGTGCGGATCTCGAAAGCTCCCGGGGTGATGACCGTCACGAAGCAGCCTTCCTTTCACGGATGATGGACTTGGCGACCCGGAACCGTTGGACCAGGGGGATGTTCGAGGGGCAGACGTAGGAGCACGACCCGCATTCGAAACAGTCCATCAGGTTGAACGCGTTAGCCATGGTGTCGAATTCGCGTTTGCGGGCCAGTTGGCCCAGACGCGACGGATTCAGGTGCATAGGACAGGCGTCGAGGCAGCTTCCGCAACGAATGCAGGGGTATTCCGCGCGGTTGCGTTTCTGCACCTCGGCCTTGTCGAGCACCAGGATACTCGTGACGCCTTTCGTGATGGGGATGTCGAGCGAGGGTACCGTGACGCCCATCATCGGCCCGCCGAGAATCACCACCGAGGCGTCCTCGCCGCGGTAGCGGCACTGCTCGAGAATAAACCGGATGGGCGTGCCCAGCGCGACGAGGTAATTGCCGGGATTGCCCACGGCGGGTCCCGTCACGGTGATGACGCGCTCGATCAGGCCCCGTTGCATCGGCAGGAGCTCCCCAATCTGGGCCAGGGTCGCCACATTGAACACCGCCGCGCCCACGTCCATCGGAAGACCGCCGGAAGGCACTTCGCGGTCCAGCAGCGATTTGATGAGCATCTTCTCCGCGCCCTGCGGATACTTGGTCTCGATCGATTCCACCTCGATCGGTTCCCCGTCCGGTTTGGCGAGGCGCATGGCGTCCACGGCGTCGGGTTTGTTGTTCTCGATGCCCACCACCACCCGGGCCGCCTGGTAGGCCCGCTGCACGACGCGGATGCCCTCATAGACATCCTCGGGGTGCTCGACCATCAGACGGTGGTCGGTGGTGAGGTAGGGCTCGCACTCGCATCCGTTGACGATGACCGTGTCGATCGTCTTGCCTTCGGGCACGGCGAGTTTGACGTGCGTGGGGAACGCGGCGCCGCCAAGGCCCACCACGCCCGTCCGCTGCACGGCTTTCACAATCTCCGGGTTGGACATGCCGTCGACGTCGACGGGCGCTCCGTAGAGGATCTCCTGGCCCTCGCCGGGATACAGTTGCAGAAAGAGGGCGGGGGACATGCCGCCGCGCACGTCGCGTGCGAGGGCGATGCGGGTGATCCGGCCGGTGGCGGGCGCGTGCATGGGCACCGACACAAAGCCGCCCGGCTCCGCGATCGGCTCGCTCCGGACGACTTCCTGGCCTTCGCGCACGATAGGCCGGGCCGGCGCGCCGGTATGCTGCGAAAGCGGAATGATCATCTCGTCCGCAAAGGGCAGACGGCGAATGGGCCGGTGCTCCGTCAACGACTTGTATTCGGGCGGATGCACCCCGTGTGAGAACGTTTTGTCAAGACCGAATCGCGTCAATATGCTCATGGGTACCAACAAGGGTTTTGCGGGCGCGCCCCATGTCCCCCAGGGACGCGCCCGCTCGTTTTGGCCGAGCGGGCGCGTTACCCGCGACTATTACATCTCGTTGAATTTGGCGGCGCGCTTTACCAGCTTGTCGACGCCTTTCTCATTCGGATCCCAGGGATCGCCGGGGCGGATGCACCGGGCCGCGCAGCGTTCCGCGGCCTTCACGATGTCCTTATAGGCGCCGGCTTTGGGGTCAAGCAGTTGGGCCTGCTTCTTGTCATTCCATCCAAACATGTTCGGGTTGATGAGTACGCACTCACCACAGCCTGTGCACTGATTCGAATCGAGGAAAGGTTCCATGCTGCCTCCAGTGGTTTGCCCGGCCGCGCCCTGTGCGGGAAGGGCGGCCGCGATCTGCTCCCTGGAGGCCCCACCGTCGCCGTCGCTGCCCGGCGCCGCCACGGCCGCGGGGGCCGGGGCCGACACGAGCTGCGACACGCCGCCGCCGTTGGCCAGCTGGAGCAGGCCGGCCGTGATCTTCTGCACCACTTCAGCGCGCGCCTGGTTTGCTATTTGGTTCACATCGACTTTCTGATCGGCGCCCGTCAGCGACTTGAGCAAGTGCCAGAAGTTACGCCGGTCTTCGGTCGATGTCACGATGGCTTTCGAACAGATCAGGCGGGACAAGCGGTTCTTCTTGTCGACCGCCCACACATACGGATACAGGCCTTCGCGCTCTTCTTCGCTGAGGTTGATGAAGTCGCCGATCGGCACCATGTCCTCGTTCCAGGTGTCCTGCGGGGCCTTGCGGAAATGCTTGCGGAACCGGCTTTCGGTCGCCGCGTAGTCCGCGAAGGTGAGCGGGATTTCCATGGTGCCGGGCTTGCCGTCCTCATCGACATAGCTGAGGGTGAAGGTTGGCCAGTCGCTGTCGAGCGCAGGATTGCCTTCCAGGTCGAGCGCGTCCGGCGGATTCTGGCCGAGGTCGGGGTTGTAACGGAACACGGGGTACGCGCGCGACTCGACCGCCAGGATCGACTGGTGCTTGGCCACATCGTCGCCGATGCCGTGTTCGGGCATGCACGGGCTGTGCACGGAGAAGAAGGCCGGCCGCCGCGTGGTCAAGCCCTGCACGAAGCCTTCGAGCAGGTGGCCGACGTTGGCAATCGTGCCCTGCATCACGTAGGTGGTGCGGTGGGCCATCGCGATCAGGCTGACCTCCTTGCGGATCTCCTCTTTCCCCTGGATGGCCTTGCCGAACTGGGCCATGTCGGAGACCTGGCCGAAGTAGCCCGAGGTGCAGGCCTGGCCGCCGGTGTTCGAGTAGACCTGGGTGTCCAGGCAGATGATCTTGACGGGCTTGCCGCTCATCCACAGGCGCGACATGTTCTGGAACCCGATATCGAAGAGGGCGCCGTCGCCGCCGACCGCAATCACGGGCGGGCAGAGCGCGAATTCTTCATCGGTGAACTGGCGCCAGTTGAAGTAGCGGAAGAACTCCTCGTGTTCCTTCGGATTGTAGCCGCCGGCCAGTTCCATCTCGGCCTTGCGAATGGCCTTGAACCCGTCGGCCATCTTGACCATGTGGCCTTCGAACACGCCCATGGCCATCGACGTGCAGTCCTGGAACAGGTGGTTGGTCCACGGGAACGGATACGGGTTGAACGGATATGTCGAGCCCCACACGGACGTGCACCCGGTGGCGTTGACCATGCCCATGGTCGAGCGGCCCCGGCCGGTGACGCCGGTGGTGTATTCCCAGCGCAGGTGTTTGAGCTTGGCGAGGATGTCGGTGGTTGTCTTCAGCCACTCGCTGTCGATGGTGCTGTTGACCTTGCCCGCTTCGAGCGCCGTGGTGAGGTTCGCGAGGGTCAGGTCCTTGCCCTGCAACGAGGTGAGCGCCTTGTTCATCGCTTCCGTATCGCCCACGTTGACCTGCTCGGCCAGCTTGAGCCGGATGTGCTTCTCGAGGCGGTCGACCAGGTCGTCCAGACGCGCGACTTGCGCCTTCACCCGCGGCTGCATGAGCGCTTCGATGACGGACGTGAAGAGGTGCATGACGGTTTTTTCGCCGCACCCGAGGCACGCGCCGTCGCCGCCGACCATCGCCTTGTAGTTGACCTTGTCGAGCAGGAGCGTATCCAGCGCGCCGACGCCCTCTTCGAGGTTGTCGATGCGGATGTACTCGGGTTTCGTGTTGGGCAGTTCCAGCCAGAACTCCCAGTTCCGGCGCAGCTCGTCGATGGTCGCGGGGGTCTGCGTCGTCACGTGAAGGGCATTGGCCGGGCAGACCCGGACGCATTCCATGCAGCCTTTGCAGGTGTACGGATCCACGGTGATGGAGAGGAGCCCGCCGGTGCCCGGCTTCGACTTCTCTTTCAGGGTGTAGTACGGAGCGCTGACGCCGAACTTGAACGGGCGAAGCACATCCATCAGGGCGGCGGCTTCGTCGGCGAGTTCGGTCTTCTTCTCGCCGGTCAGCGTGCTTTCGGCGAGGAGTTCCTCCACCGCGCGGGTGAGCAGCGCGGTGATGTCGGCTTCGACGTTGTCGCCGATGGCCGTGCGCAGTTTCTTTTCGATGGCGCCGGTGAGTTTCGGCAGGTGCTTGAATTCAGTGCCGTTTTCCTGGGCCTTCTTAATGCCCGTAGCCAGCACGTCGGCGACGGTGTTGACCAGACCGGGCAGCGCGGAATCCGGGCAGATGGACCAGCAGTCGCCGCACGCCGTGCACCGCTGCGGATCCCAGACGGGATGCTCGAAGCGGATGCTCGTCATATCACGGAAAATGCCCGAAGCCACGGGAATGCAGCTCATGGCAATGAACGGGTCGGTCAGGTTGTCGTTGCCGCGGCCGGTCGCGTAGAAGTGGCCGGTCTGTTCCCAGTACCGGTGGATGTCGGTCAGCGGCGCATCGCCCTTGGGCTGGCGCTTGAGCATGATCGGCATCGACGGTTCCTTGCGGATGGCCTTGGCATCGGCGTCGATGACGGCTTTCTTGGTGATCTCGGTCAGTTCGGTGAAGCCGCGCTGGACCACCTTCAGGTTGTCGTCGACGATGCGGCGGCCCTTGGCGCCGAACTTGTGTTCGAGCTGGTCTTCGATGGCCTTGAACAGCGCGTCTTCCGACAGGTTCCGCTGCTTGAGGAGCGGGGAGGCCGCAAAGAACGAGCCCATGAACGCGATGCCCTGCATGCGAAATTGCAGTTCGGGATCCGTCGCGATTTCACGCGCGATCTTGAATCCGTCTACGTAGTACACCCGGATGTCGTTGTCCACGATGATCTTCTGGAAGCGCGGCGGGATCTGTTCCTTCCACACCAGTTCCGGGGTGTCCAGTTCGCTCTGGATGATGAAGACGCCGCCCTTCTTGAGTCCCGCGAGCGGGTTGGAATGGCTGAACACGTTGGGGTCGGGAGACAGCACCACGTCCACATAGAAATACTCGCAGTTGACGCGGATGGGTTCCGGCGCCGCGGACAGGTAGTAGGTGGTGGGCTGGCCCTTCTTCTCCGAACCGTATTTCGGATTCGCCTTGATGTGGTAGCCGAGCAGGTCGAAGAGGGTCATGGCGATGTTTTTGCCGGTCGTGATCGCGCCCCAGCCGCCGATCGAATGCAGGCGCGCGGTGATGCTGCCTTTCGGAAGCAGGTTGGGGTTCTCGCTGCCGCTGACGGCCAATTCCTTGACCTGCGGGTATGCCTCCAGAATCTGCTGCTGGTAGACTTCCTGTTTCGGGGTGTAGGCCTTGTCCCGGACGAACTCGATCGAGAGATAGAACAGTTTCTTCTGTTTGCCGTCGGGCAGCATGTTTTCCACCGCGCCGATAACGCCTTCCGGCTGAAGGTCGCGGCTGCCCATGCCGTAGCACCCCGAATACAGCGGCGGCACATCGGCCGGTTTGCTGTACTGGTCGTGTTTGGGATACGGAAGGCCCTTGCCGTTGGCCCGCGCGTTTTCAACGCACTTGTTGATCGCGGCGCGCACTTCGCGAATCAGCGGCAGGTCTTCGGCGAGCGGCTGGTCGGTGCGTTCGAGGACGCAGACGCCCTTGCGGCCCTTCAAAAGCGGCGTCAGCAGGTCCGACGGGAACGGCCGGAACATGACCATGTTGACGACGCCCACCTTGATCCCGCGCGTTTCACGCAGGTAATCGGCCACCACTTCCATGCTGGGCACCACGCTGCCCTGGCCGACCAGGACGTACTCGGCGTCTTCCATGGCATAGGTCAGCACACGCTTGTACATGCGGCCGGTCAGACGGGTGAATTCGGCCATGCACTCGTCGGTGATGTCGGCGATGTGGTCGAAGAAATACGGGCGCTGCGCGGCCACGCTCTGCATGTAGGCGTCCTGGTTCTGAACGATGCCGGCCATGACCGGGTTGTCGACGTCCCACAGCAGCGGAATCCGGCGGCGCTTGTCGCCGTAGATGATCCGTTGCGCGGGGGTGGGGGTGTCGATGATGTCGTCCGGATGGCCCAGGTATTCCTCGATCAGCTTGCGTTCGGGCAGGAGCAGCGACTCGATGAGGTGCGTCGTCAGGAACCCGTCCTGAGCGACGATGCCCGGGTTGAGCGCCAGCTCGGCGATCTTGTGCGAAATGATGTTGAGGTCGGCGACCTCCTGGACGTTCTTTCCGAACACCTGGAAGAACCCGGTGTCGTCGACGGCGTGATAGTCGTCGTGACCGGCGTGCACGTTCAGCGTGGACTTGGTGATGGCGCGGCAGCCCATATTCAGAATATAGGTGAGGCGCTTGCCCACGGCCGCGTACAACGACTCGTGCATGTACGCAATGCCCTGTCCAGAGGAGAAATTGCACGAACGCAACCCGGCCATGGACAGCCCCGCCGTGACCGCCGCCGCGGCGTGCTCGCCCTCGGGCTCGATGAAGATCAACGAGCGGTCCGAAATGTTGATATGACCAGCCGCGGCGGCCTCCGCCCAGTATTCGCCCATCTGTGTGGACGGCGTAATGGGGTATGCGCCCGCGGCGTCACTGGCTTCTCGCTCACACATGATGACGGCGGTGTTGCCGTCCATGGCTTCGCGAATTCCCGGGTACTTGGTAGTCTCCTTGGCGTCTTTCATGTCCTAACCCTTAGTTGTGTCGTTAAACCAGTCTCAACTTCGCCAATGGCCGCCGGTTCAGGCGAACCGGCCGCCCGTCAGTTTCATCAGTGCCCGGGCCCGTCTCCGTCGGCGCGCAATTCACCGCTGGCCGGGGTTCCGGGATGCAGACATCCCTGTCGCGCGCTACGCTCAGCCGATAGGCAGCGGACTCTTGCGCGTGATGCGTTTGGCCTTGACGCCCTTGATGGGGCCCAGGTCCCTGTCCAGCCAGACGATCGCGCCCGTGGGGCAGCGTTCAATAGCGGCCTTGCAGTCGGGCCTCCACTTACTATAGTCCACGCGGGCCAGATTGTTCACGATGGAAATCATGTTGTTGGGGGCGTCCATGGCGCAGCGGCCGCATCCCGTGCAGGCGACGGCGCATTCCGCCTC